>NZ_JBFUAT010000017.1:0-89200 GCF_056406135.1 Luteibacter sp. P1_D3
CGCGAGAGGTCCGCGCCGGCCTCGGTGATCGCCAGGCGGGCGCGCTCACGCAGCGCGGCGTCGGCCACGATGATGTGCAGCGGTTCGAAGCGGGTCACCGCGGCGGCCAGCGCCACATAGGTCGTCTCGACGGCGTCCAGGCGGTCGGCCCAGTCGGTGTCCGCATGCGGCCAGGCGATCAGCACGCCGGCCTGCGGCTCCCACTCGGCGGGAAGTCGATACGAAGTGCGGTCGGTCATGGCGGCGAGGAAGGCAGCGGAGGGAAGCCGCCTATTGTAGGGCTTCCGGGTTACCGTTGCCCCAATAGCGTCGACACCCTGCCTGCATCGTCGACCCCCTGCTCGGTAGGAGCCGATTCATCGGCAATCCCGCGGTAGCGGGCGAAGTACCGGCGAGCACCCATTCGCCGATGAATCGGCTCCTACAACAACACGCCAGGTCCGTTATTTGGCGGTCTGCGGGTTGGTATTGTTACCCGCCGGCGTATTCAGCACCGTATGCACCACGTGGCTGCGCTCGAAATAAACGATGTAGCCCGGGTACATCCAGCGGTTGATGACCGGCTGCTTGGCGCTGCCGCCGCCGCGCGAGTCAAGCTTGGAGGTGGGCGCGCCGAACTGGCGTTCCACCTCGGCCATGCTCATGCCCTTCTTGGGCAGGCTCATGCCTTTTTCCTGCTGGACACGCTGCATCAGCAGGCTGTCGGCATGAACCGAAGGCGCCACGGAGGCGGACACGATCGCCAGGGCGATGGCGGTGAAAACAGGCTTGAAGGTATTCATGATGGCTCCGTCGCGCTCCCCATGCGGCGCAAGACGCCGTTTTAACATGCCGCCCCATCCCGCGCCATGGGCGGCGTGCACCGGGCTTCACGGCTGTGTCCTGCGTCGCGTTTCGGCCCCGTGGGTCGGCGGGCCAGCTATCATGGGCAGTCGCTCATCGCAGTAACCCTATTCATGATCTCTTTTCGCAACCTCGCCCTGCGCCGGGGCAGCCGTACGCTGCTCTCGCAGATGGACCTCACTATCCAGAGCGGCTGGGCGCTCGGCGTCATCGGCCGTAACGGCTGTGGCAAGTCGACCCTGTTCGCCGCCCTGAAAGGCGAGCTCGAGCCGGAAGTCGGCGAGCTGGACATGCCCTCCAAGGTCCGTCTGGCCTCCGTGGATCAGGAAACCCCGGCATTGCCCGACCCGGCGATCGAGTACGTGCTTGGCGGCGATGCCGAAGTGGCCGCCGCGCTCAAGGCGGAAGCCAATGCCTACGACGCGGAAGATTACGAGGCCGTCGCCACGGCGAACATGCGCATCGAAGAGCTCAACGGTTACGACGCCCGTGCGCGTGCCGGCCGGCTCATGCATGGCCTCGGTTTCAGCCCGGAGACCCACGAGCGACCCGTCGCCTCGTTCTCGGGCGGCTGGCGCGTGCGCCTGAACCTGGCACGCGCGCTGATGGCGCCCTCGGACCTGCTTCTGCTCGATGAGCCGACCAACCATCTCGATCTCGATGCCGTGCTCTGGCTCGAAGAGTGGCTGCGCCGGTATCCGGGCACCTTGCTGATCATCTCGCACGATCGCGAATTCCTCGACGGCGTGATCTCGCACACGATGCACCTGCACGAAGGGAAGGCCAAGCTCTATACGGGCGACTACACCGCCTTTGAACGCCAGCGCGCCGAACACCTGCGCCAGCAGCAGATCGCCCATGTGCGTGAACAGGCCGAGCGCGCCCACCTGCAGTCCTTCATCGAACGCTTCAAGGCAAAGGCATCCAAGGCCAAGCAGGCGCAGTCGCGCATGAAGCGCCTGGAGAAGATGGCCGGTACCGAAGCCGTGCGCGCGGAGCGTTCCTTCAGTTTCTCGTTCCCCACGCCTGACCGCTTGCCGACCTCGATGTTGCAGCTCGATCACATCGACGCGGGCTACGGTGATCAGGTCGTCCTGCGCGATGTCGCCTTCGGCCTCGAGGCCGGCGATCGCATCGGCCTGCTCGGTCCGAACGGTGCCGGTAAGTCGACCATGGTGAAGTCCCTGGTCGGCGAGCTCGAACCACTGGTCGGCGAGCGCAGCTTCCATAAAGACATGAAGATCGGCTACTTCGCCCAGCATACGGTCGAAAGCCTCCACGAAGGCTGGAGTGCCTTCGACCACCTGCAGGAGAAGGCACCGAATGCCGGCGCGCAGATCCTGCGCGACTACCTCGGCACGTGGAACTTCCCGGCCGATCGCGTCTTCGAACCGGTCGACAAGTTTTCCGGCGGCGAGCGTGCGCGTCTCGACCTGGCGCTGATCGCCTGGGAAAAGCCAAATCTCCTGCTGCTCGATGAGCCGACCAACCATCTCGATCTCGACATGCGTGAAGCGCTGGCCGATGCGCTCGCCGATTTCGACGGCGCGCTTGTGCTGGTCTCGCACGATCGCCATCTGCTCGGCATGGTCTGCGACGAGTTCTGGCGCGTCGCCGACGGCAAGGCCGAGCCCTTCGACGGTGATCTCGACGACTACGCCAAGTGGCTACGCACGCGTGGCACCACGCGCAAGACCGCGGCCGTCGCTTCGGCGCCGCAGAACGCGCCGGTGCAGGAAGCCGCCAAGGAGAAGCGCAAGCTCAGCGCCGAAGAACGCGAGAAAGAAAAGCCTTTGCGTGCGCGCGTGAAGAAGATCGAAACCCTCATCGCGTCGATGGACAAGGAACTCGCGGACATCGAAGGCAAGCTTGCCGATCCGACGGTCTACGGTGGCAGCACTGCGGACCTGGTGAAGCTTGGCCAGCGCCAGGCCGACCTGCGTAGCGAGAAAGAAACGGTCGAGCTGGAATGGCTCGGCATCCTGGAACAGATCGAGGTCTGAGCATGAGCGTCGCCCTCAACGTTCTGCTGCCGAGCCGTGAAAAGCTCCGTTACGTGCCCGCCTTCGCGGCGTGGCTCGCGCGCGGCACGACGTTGCCGGCCGCCTTGCCCGGTTACCTGGTGGCGATGGCGGAGCAATTCCGTTGGCCGGCTGGGCCCTTGCCGGCGGCTGCGCTCATCCGCCAGTCCGTCGCGGGCGATGCAGGGGATGCCTTGTGGCTCTCGGCCGATCCCGCCTGGGTCCAGCCGGAACTCAATGGCGCGCGCCTGCTGGCCTGCGGCAATCTCGGCCTGCGCCTGGAAGAGTCCATGGCGCTGGTCAAGGCCCTCGCCGAGACGTTCGAAGCCGAAGGCATGACCCTGCTCGTCGGCGACTCGCAGCACTGGCAGTTGCGCCTGCCCAAATACGTCGACGTACCCTCATTTCCCGAGCCCGAGGAAGCGCTGGGTGCGGACCTGTTCGAGCAACTGCCCAAGGGCGAGGAAGGCCGTCGCTGGCGTGCGCTGATCAACGAGGCACAGGTGGTGCTGCATAACCATCCGGTCAACGCGGCGCGTGTCGCGCGCGGACTGCCGCCGGTCAACAGCGTTTGGTTATGGGGCGCCGGTGCGTTGCCCGACTGGGTCGAGTGTGGCCTGGGCCGAATCTACAGCGATGATTTGTTGGCCTGGGCGCTCGGCCACCGTGCCAACGTCGACGTCCAGCCCCGCAGCGCCTTCGCCGAATCTGGCGGCCGCTCGGTAGGAGCCGATTCATCGGCGATGGGTGCTCGTGGCAAGGCTGCTATCGCCGATAAATCGGCTCCTACATACAGCTTGCTGGACCTGCAGGACGTGCAGCCCGCCGAGTTCGAACAGGTCTGGTGGCCGGCCATCGAAGCGCGTCTCGAGGCCGGATCCGATCTGCGCCTCGCCTTCGCCGATGGCGTGCGCATGGTCATCCGCAAGCGTCATCTCCTGCGTTTCTGGCGCAAGGCATGACGGGGCGCGTCTGGCGCCAGCGTCAGGTCGCGATCGCGCCGACCGGCTGGCCGCCACACATCCACCCGGTCATTCAACGGCTCTACGCCGCACGCGGCGTGCCCACGCCGGATGGTGCGGAGCATCGCCTGGCACGCATGTTGTCGCCGAACCTGCTTGGTGGGATGGATGCGGCAGTCGCGCTGCTGATGGAAGCCATTGCCAGCGACAAGCACATCGTCATTGCCGGTGACTACGACTGTGACGGCGCCACGGGTACGGCCGTCGCCGAGCGCGGCTTGCGCATGCTCGGCGCGCGTCACGTACGCCATGTGGTGCCGAATCGTTTCGTGCACGGCTACGGTCTGAGCGAAGCGCTCGTCGCATCCCTGGACCCGACGCCCGATCTGATCGTTACCGTCGACAATGGGGTGGCCAGCGTGGCGGGCGTGGCGGCGGCACGTGCGCGCGGTATCGCCGTCTTGATCACCGACCATCATCTGCCGGGTGACAGCTTGCCCGATGCGAACGCCATGGTGAATCCGAACCTCGCCGGTGACGGATTCCCGAGTAAGGCGCTCGCCGGCGTCGGTGTCATGTTCTACCTGCTCCTGGCGCTGCGCGCGGCGATGCGCGATGCCGGTCATTTCGCAGCCGGCGAGCCAGACCTCAGTCGGCTACTCGACCTTGTTGCGCTTGGCACCGTCGCGGACCTGGTCGTGCTGGACTTCAACAACCGCGTGCTGGTCGAGGCGGGGCTCAAGCGTATGCGTGCGGGCAAGGCCTGCGCGGGCATCACGGCCCTGATCGAAGCCAGCGGCCGCTCACTGGCGACCGTCGGTGCAACGGATCTGGCTTTCGCCATCGGCCCTCGGCTCAATGCAGCGGGACGTCTCGAAGACATGTCGCTAGGCGTCGCCTGCCTGCTCACCGATGACCATGCCATCGCGCGTCGATACGCCGAACAGCTCTCGGCGATCAACCAAGAGCGTCGCGAGATGCAGGCCGGTATGGTCGACGAAGCTGAAACGATGGTGGCGCGCGCCGCGCACGTCGACTCGGTGGGCGTCGCGCTATTCGACGAAGGCTGGCATCCGGGCATCGTTGGCTTGATCGCGTCCAAGTTGAAGGAAAAGCTGCATCGTCCCGTGATGGCGTTCGCGCCGGCCGGCGACGACAGCGACGAACTGCGCGGCTCGGCCCGCTCGATTCCCGGCTTCCATATCCGTGATGCGCTGGCGGAGATCGACACGAAGCATCCCGGCTTGATCCTGCGATTTGGCGGTCACGCCATGGCCGCGGGTCTGAGCCTTCATGCGACCGACTTTGATCGCTTCGCGGCTGCGTTCGACGCAACAGCGCGCGGCCATCTCGACGACGAACGCCTCCAGGCCCTCGTGCACACGGACGGCGAACTCGACTATCGCGATCACACGCTCGACCTCGCAAAGCAGATTCGCTACGCCGGGCCGTGGGGGCAGGGCTTCCCGCCGCCGATCTTCGAAGCGCGCTTCGAGTGCGCCTCGTGGAAGCCGATGGGTAGCCGCCACCTTCGCTTGCAACTGCGCCATACGCAGGGCGGGGCGCCGCTCGATGCCGTGATGTTCAACTGCTATGACGGCACGCCGCCACCCGACCGTATGCGCGTGGCGTACGAGTTGTCGGTCAACGACTGGCAGGGTAGGGAGAGCCTGCGGCTGTTGCTGACGCATATGGAGCCGGTAGGCTGAAGCTCAGCTCGGTGCCTGCTCAAAGCAGGCACGCGCGAGCACCTGGTTGCGGCGCCATTCCGAAAATGTGCCAACCACCGTCGGTGTGGTTGACGACAGTGCGGATGGGTGACTAGGCTCAGTCGCACTCGCGTTCCAGGATGGGAATGCCGCGAACTCAAGGATGAAACATGGAGACGATCCTCCTGACAGGCGCGACAGGCTTCGTTGGAAGCGCCCTGGCGGCCAATTTCCTGGCGGAGTCCGCCAACGTCATTGCCCTGGTTCGAAACGATGCCGATGGCGAACGAACACGTACCGCCGTGCTCGGCGCGGCAAAAGGCTTTGGCATTCACCTGACGGGCGTGACGTTACGTCGAAACTTGCATGTTCTTCAAGCCGACGACGACGGCTACGTGGCGCCACTGACGGTCGCTCGCCTCGCTGAGGTCACTCACGTCTGGCATGTCGCTGCGGAGATGAGCATGGCGACGAAGAACCTCGCGCGGACCTTCGCCACGAACGTCGGCATGACCACCGACCTGTATCGACACGTCTCCGCTTACGCGCCGCGATGCCGTCGGTTCCACTACATGTCGACGGCCTATGTCGTTGGCATGGACGGCGGCGACGTCGACGAAACGTTGCACTTCGGTGGCCATTGCATCAATCCGTACCAGGTGAGCAAACGATGCGCCGAACATTCGCTGGCGCTACTGTCCTCTGGATCGCCTCTGCCCGTGACGCTTTTTCGGCCGACCCTCGTCGTGGGTCATCTTGCGACCGGATGGACAGTGAGGAACGGCTTCGGCATGTACATGTTTGTCGAGGCGATGAAAGTGATCGCCGCGAGCAAGCAGGCATCGTTCAACTTGCCGCTGGTGGGTACGAGCCGACCGGACTTCATGCCTGTCGACCGTCTGGTCCATCAGGCCATGTTGCTGACGAATCGACGCGACAAAACACCTGGTCTGGAGATATTCAACTGCTCCGGGGGGCGTGGTCTGTCACTCGACGATGTCGTTGCGCAGATCGGGCGCCTTTGTGGTGTCGAGGTTCGTTATTCCGCGCCGGAGACGGAGTTGGAACAGACGATGGCGACCGGGATGGAAGCGAGGCTGCCGTTTGCCAACACCGACTGGCAGTTCACCCGCTCGAAGCTGGACAGAGCGATCGGCCGCACACGAGCGGATCGGCCGGTAGACGAGGAGGATCTCGAGCGGCTCGTTGAATGGTATCTGGAGATGTCCTAGTGCCTTGAGCCCAACGGCTCGACGCGCCGGGAAACCGCTCTGTCGCACAGGTGTGGAAGGTGCATCGCGCTGCTTTTAGTCTGCGGTTTCTTCCGCCCAGGACACCATGCCATGCTTCCTCGTAACGTCGCCGTGTGCGCTACCGCGCTACTCGCTACATCGTTCGCTCACGCAGCGGCCCCAGCGCCGACATCGACAACCGCCAAAGCCGAGATAAACCAGCTCGTCGACAGCTTCAAGGCCGCCATCATCGCCAAGGACGGCGCGAAACTCGACACGCTTTTTGTCACCGAGAACAGCAGCTGGTTTTCCGCGATGGACGCCTCCTCGCTCGAGCGGACCCGTGCGAAGAAACCCGATGCCAAACGTGTCAGGGCTGAGCCGGACGCGTACAAGAGCTTCACGACGTTTGTCGGCAGCACGACCCACGCCATCGAAGAGACCTTCGACAACGTGCGCATCGATACGGACGGCGTTGTCGGCTCGGTCTATTTCGATTATGTGTTCCTCCTCGATGGCAAGCCGACCAACCACGGCAACGAAACCTGGCAGGTCGTTCGCACCGACGAGGGCTGGAAGATCAACGCCATGCTTTATTCCGTGATACTGGATCCGGCGAAATGAGCGGGCGTGTTATGTTTTTCGGCGCTGCACTTGTCTTCACAACCATGTCGTCGCATGCCGCCTGCCTTGCTCCTGGCGTCGAGCCCACGCCCGCGGCCGTCGTCGATGCGCAGTTCACCTATTACAACGCCCATAACGTCGAAGACTTCGCCAGCTGCTATGCCGAAAACGTAGAGATGATCTACCTCGATGGTTCCCGGCCGGCGATCCGGGGGCGGGCGGGCATCCTCACGGCCTTCGCCTTTCTGAAAACCACGCCAAGAGAGATGGGCGTGCGGATCGTCCAGCGGACCCTCACAGGCCCAACGGTGATCGACAAGGAGCACGTCCTCGGTCTTCCGTCCGGCAAGGTCCTGCCGGACATGGCCGCGATCTACGAGGTTCGTGACGGCCAGATCGTGAAGGTTTGGTTTCCGCCCAGTCATTGACCGAGCGGATGTCGGGTGGGATCAGTCACCTGCCCGATAAACCTCGGGTAGACCTGTCGTTCCGTCCACATATCTGAGACGCCGGCCGCCTAATCTCGTCCCATGGCGATGGTTCACTGGGTCCAGATGGGGGAACGGCAGTACGCGATCCTGGAAGGGACGTCGCGGGCGTTCGCCCGTGTCAGCCCGCAGGACGGTAGCTGGGTTGTACGTTGGCGTTATGGGCCACGGCGCGGGCAGGGCACCACGGTGAAGGGCGTCTCGCTGATGCAGCGCATGGTCATGCGTTGGGCGGAACACAACGAGGCCCGGCTGCGTAAGCTGATTCCTGTCGAGAGTCGGCCCTACGACCCGCCCTCGGCGCTCGAACGCTACTTCTACGACGCCATCTGGCCGGGTTACGTGCCTGCCTCGCGCTGCCCGCGACGGACGAGCGGTGAAAACCACTGATTCGATCCCGCCGGAAGTCGCGGCATAGACCATCGGTCGGTGTTGAGCAGTTCCTGCGTCAGACCTATATTCGGCATCCAGGGGGTTCACGGGGAGTGGAACTATGCGTGATGCAACGCGTCTTATGGGGCTCGCTGGGCTGTTGTTCGTGGTGTTGGCTTTACGCCCGGCGGTAGCGACTACGTCCGCATCGGCAGAGGCGGAGATCACGCGTCTGGAGGACGACTGGCGTACCGCCCGGATCAAGGGCGATACCGTTTTTCTCGAGCATTTCTACGCGAAGGACCTGGTCATCCAGGGCATGAACGGTTCGGCGCTTCC
Source organism: Luteibacter sp. P1_D3 (assembly GCF_056406135.1). Taxonomy (NCBI): domain Bacteria; kingdom Pseudomonadati; phylum Pseudomonadota; class Gammaproteobacteria; order Lysobacterales; family Rhodanobacteraceae; genus Luteibacter; species Luteibacter sp. P1_D3. Next base: position 8,591 of record NZ_JBFUAT010000017.1, read on the forward strand.
CCGCGACGAGGATATCGCGCTGTTTGCCAGCGGGCAGATCAGGCCCTCGTTCATCGACCATGGCCCGCTGCGCATCCAGTTGATGGGCGACACGGCCGTCGTCACCGGGACCGATCATCTCGGCGGGACGTACAAGGGCCATACGGGGGAAATGAACCTGCGTTTCACCGACGTTTTTTTTCGGCGGGACGGCCGCTGGCAGCTCGTGGCGACCCAGGCGACGAAGATCGCCGACCCGGCCCATTGACCCGGGCGCTTTCCTCCCACACATAGGGTGCATCACTTAACCCGTCCCCTTTGCAGGTGGCACCCATGTCCCCCGATCGCTTCGTCCTGGCCATCCAGAACGCCGTGGTCCGCGACAACCTCGCGGTCTACGACGAAATGTTTCGCACCACACCGGTGGAATGTGCCGTGGATCCCCTGTGGATCCGTGCCCTGACGATGTTCAATTCGCTGGACGAGGAAGGTAAGGAGACACTCATCGAAGTGATCCGGAACATCATGATCGACACGACGGCGAACATGCTGGGTATCTTCGACGGTTGCTGCCCGGTGTCCGGCATCGAAGCCGACGTAACGCTCTCGGTGGGCGGCCAGCCGATCGGTGGCGAGCTGCAGGAACTCTTCCTGGAGTTGAACGAATCCGAATGACGACTCCGCGGGACGCTGGCACACTCGGCCTTCGCTTCATGCAAGGCTTTCCATGCGTTCCCATGCCCTCAAGGCGGTGGCGATCGCGCTGATCTCGGCGCTGTTCTTCACCTTCACCTATGTCCTCAATCGAGCCGTCGTCAGCGGCGGGGGACATTGGCAGTGGGCGGTGATCCTTCGTTACCTGATCACCTTGCCGCTCCTCGCGCTCGTCCTGCCGTTCCAGGGCGGCTTCGGCGCCTTGCCTCACGAGCTGCGCAGGCATACACGCCAGTGGCTGACATGGAGCAGCGTGGGCTTCGTGCTGTTCGGCGTGCCGCTGACCTGGGCGGCGAGCAGTGGGCCGTCGTGGCTGGTGGCCGGCAGCTTTCAGACCACGGTGCTGGCGGGGCCTCTGCTGGCGCCCTTCATCTACCGGGACGAGAGGGCGCGCTGGCACGTCGGCGCCCTGTCCATCGGCGTGTTGATCGTTGGCGGGGTGATGTTGCTGCAGTTCGGGCATTCGCACGGGGCACTTGATGCATCGGCGTGGCTGGCCGTCGGCGCCGTCGTGTTTTCTGCCTTCGCCTATCCGTTGGGCAACCGGATGATCCTGCTGCATCTCGAACGGACCGGGACGAAGCTCGGGCCGGTGCAGCGCGTGTTCGGAATGACGCTGGCGAGCTGGCCGCTGTGGCTTCTGCTCGCTGTGGCGACGTGGATCACCGTGGGGCCACCGTCGCTGCGCGAGGCGTTGCTGGCCGGCGGTGTGGCCTTGTCGTCCGGCGTGATTGCCACCGTGCTGTTCTTCCATGCCACCGAGATGGTCGGGCGGCAGCCCACCGCCTTGGCCGGTGTGGAGGCAATGCAGGCCGCCGAATTGCTGTTTGCCACCGTCGTGGGCGTGATCTTCCTGCACGAGGCGCTACCCGGACCCGTTGCCGCGTTTGGCGCCGTCGCCATCATGGTCGGGATCGCCTTGTTCGCGTGGGTCAGCGGTCGGGAGGGTGCTTCCGACGCTCCGGACGCCGTGGCCGATCGGGGCGCTTGACGCTGCCGCCACGCGCAGGGCGTAGGCTGCAAGGCGACTCGAGGAGACCCTGCCATGAAATCGCTCACGCTCGCATTGCTACTTGGCCTCCCACTCATGGCATCAGCGCAGACACCGCCGGGTGTCCAGGGCCATGCTGCACCCGTGCCGGAACCGATGAAGCGCTTCGCCTGGCGGGACGAGGCGGCCGGTTACACCTTCGTCGCGCCGCCGCGCTGGGCGGGCAAGGTGAAGGCCGTACCGCTGGACTCGAAGGCGTTGGCGAAGTCCGGGGCGACCAGCGGCGTGCGCTTCGTCGCCGGGTCGACGACCTTGCTGGTCCTCATGGCCGCCGACGCTGTTCGCGCCAACGCGCTGGCGACGGCGGGCCGTCGCGAACTGTCGCGCCATGACGGGCATGTCGTGGCGGTGAAGGCCGAGGCGGATGGGGGAAGTCTGGCGTTGACGGATGAGGAATTGGCCTCGGCGATCCAGTGGGATGGGGGTGGGGCGGGTACGGTGGCGCGGTAACTGCGGGGCTGAGGTAATCCCTTTCGCCGATGAATCGGCTCCTACCTAACGATCTGCTGGCGATTGATTCGTTCTGGGTATGGAAGCGGACTTTCGGCTCTATCGATTCGACTCAATTCAGGGACTAGCCTTGTCGCATGGCTCATTCCCTGGAGGTTCCCGTGGACGGCTCGTCGTCCGCCGCGCCGGCCGTTGTGGTGGATCGGCGCATTCGTCATGGCACGTCGGCGTTCCGGCGCACCAATCTCGCCCTGTTCTCATCGGGCTTCGCGACCTTCGGCCTGTTGTATTGCGTGCAGCCCCTGCTGCCGGCGTTCTCGCGCGCCTTTTCGCTGGACGCCGCGTCGAGCAGCCTGTCGCTCTCGCTGACGACCGGCGTGCTTGCCGTGTCGATGCTGTTCGCCGGTGCCATCTCGGATGTGTTCGGCCGCAAGCCGGTCATGCTCGCCTCGCTGCTTGGCTCGTCGCTGCTCGTCCTGCTCAGTGCGATGGCGCCGAACTGGGGTACGTTCCTCGTGCTACGTGCATTGCTGGGCATCACGCTGGCCGGCTTGCCGGCCGTCGCGATGACCTACGTGAGTGAAGAGATCCACGGCGACTCGTTGGGCTTCGCCATGGGCCTCTACATCGGTGGCAATGCGATCGGTGGYATGGGCGGGCGATTGATTTCCGGATTCGCCGCGGACCATGCATCGTGGCGTGTCGCCATCGCGATCATTGGTGCGTTGGGTCTGCTTGCCTCGGCGCTCGTTGCACGCGGCTTGCCCGCGTCAGTGCATTTCGAAAAGCGTCGTGCGCATCCACGCGAGCTGATTGCATCGTTCGCTTCGCTATGGCGCGACAGAGGGCTGCCGTGGCTGTTCGCCGAAGGCTTCCTGCTGATGGGCGCTTTCGTCACGATCTACAACTACGTGGCCTATCGCCTCCTTGCGCCACCGTTCTCGCTGTCGCAATCGCACGTCGGTGCGGTGTTCATGGTTTACGTGGTGGGCGTGGCGAGTTCGGCGTGGATGGGTAAGGTCGCCGACAGGCTCGGTCGCCACCGCGTGCTGCGGACCACCTTCGTGATCATGCTGGCTGGCGTGGCACTCACGGCGAGCGCGTCGCTGTGGGCGATCGTCATGGGCATCGCGATGATGACCTTCGGCTTTTTCGGCGGTCATTCCATTGCCAGTGGCTGGGTGGGCAAACGGGCGACGTTCGCGCGTGCGCATGCATCGTCGTTCTATCTGTTTTCGTACTACATGGGCTCGAGCATCGCGGGCTCGCTGGGCGGCATTGCCTGGACACACGCCGGCTGGAACGGTGTCGTCGCGTATGTTGCCGTACTGGTCCTCGCCGGTCTGGCGATCGCCGTGAAGCTGCGCCGTCTCAGGCCTTCAGCATCAGCTGCATGAAGGCCTTCACCAGCGGCGACGTGTCGCTGCGGCGGTGCACGAGGTAGAGGGCACTGGCGGCATCGGGCGAATCGATGGGTACATAGGCAACCCCTTCGACATGCACCTGACTCATCGATTGCGGCAGGACGGCCACGCCGAGTCCGGCGGCGACGAGGCCCACCATGGTCGCGGACTCACCGGCCTCCTGGGCGATGCGCGGAGCGAAGCCGGCATGAYGGCACATGGCCTGGACCTGCGCGGCGACACCCGTCCCGGCGTTCCGGCTGAAGACGACGAACGGTTCCGCGGCGAGCTGGTCCACGCGAACGCGCGGCCGGCGTCCCTTTGCCAGCGGATGGTCGGCGCGCAACACGGCCACGAGCGGATCCTCCACCAGCTTGCGCGCGACCAGCGCCGGGGGGAGGTCGGTGCCGCGGATCAGTCCGACTTGCTGGCTGCCGTCGAGCAAGCGCTCGATCTGCTGCAGCGTGTTGTGTTCCTTCAGCACCAGGCGCACGGCCGGAAAGGCTTCGCGAAACGCACGCACGGCGCGTGGAAAGCGGGCGATCAAGGGCGTGCTTTGCGTGAACCCGACATGCAACTCACCGATCTCGCCGCGTTCGGCACGACGGGCGAGGTCGCCGGCTTCATCCACCCTGGCGAGGATCTCCCGGGCGGCGTCGAGGTAAACGCGCCCCGCGTCAGTCAGTTCCACGCGCCGATTGGTCCGTCGCAGCAACCGAAGCCCGAGCATCCCCTCGAGATCGCGGATCTGCTGGCTCAGTGGCGGCTGGGACATACCCAGCCGTTCGGCGGCACGGCTGAAATGCAGCTCATCGGCGACGGCGATGAAGTAACGCAGGTGCCGTAGCTCGATGCTCATGCGTTCAGTCGGGGCGGACGCGGATCAGGCCTTCCTGCGCCGTGGAGGCGACGAGTCGGCCGTCACGTGTGTAGATCATGCCGCGTGCGAGGCCGCGCGCACCCTGCGAGGTCGGGCTGTCGAACGAATACAGCAACCACTCGTCGATGCGGAACGGCCGATGGAACCACAGGGCGTGATCCAGGCTGGCCATCTGCATGTTGCGGGTGAGATAGGAAATACCGTGGGGCAGGGTGGCCGTGCCGATCAGGTGGAAGTCCGAGGCGTAGGCGAGCAGGGCCTGGTGCAGCGACTGCGTGTCCTCGATCGGCGCGGTGAGCCGGAACCAGATGTGCTGGTACGGCGGACGCTTGGCCGGACGCAGTTCGTCGCGCGGCCACACGTGGCGAAACTCGAACGGGCCGTTGATGCCGAGCCAGCGCTGGGTTTTTTCCGGCAGCTTGGCGACCTGCTCCGCGTTCATCGCGTGCATCGGCTCGATGTCTTCCGGCGCCGGCACTTCCGGCATCGTCATCTGGTGCTCGTAGCCGGTTTCCGGCTCCTGGAACGAGATGGAGCCGTTGAGGATGGGCTGACCATGCTGGATGGCGACCACGCGGCGCGACGAGAACGAACCGCCGTCGCGCGTGCGCTCCACGCTGTAGACGATCGGTGCATTGATGTCACCGGCGCGAAGGAAGTACGCGTGCAGCGAATGCGCTTCGCGCTTGGCATCCACGGTGCGCTGTGCGGCCGACAGGGCCTGGCCGAGCACCTGGCCGCCGAAGACGAAGCGTGTGCCGATGTCCCGACTCTGGCCGCGGAAGAGGTTGTCTTCCAGGCGTTCGAGTTCAAGGAGTTCGACGAGCTCGCCGACGTGAGTTTCCGACATGAGGGTGCCTTCTGAACGGGGCGCGATGGAGCGCGGAGTATAGCGGGCCTCAGCCCCCGAGCCGGCCCAGGCGCCCGGCGTCATACGCGCGGACCCAGGGGAATTGCGGGCCCGGATCGCGCTTGCGCGGCACTTCGTTCTCGGGATCGTCGCTGGAAGGGACCATGGCGGTGTCCAGATCCTCGTGACCGGCGATGTGCCTGAGCGATGGGAAGTGTGCGGTCAGGTGATCGAGCAGGGCGCGCAGGGCGGTGATCTGCACCTCGGGGTACGGCTCGGTCATGGTCTGCTTCGCCGAGTGGAACCAGTCCGGGTAGCGCCCCGTATTGACCAGTTCGATGCCGATGGAGCGCGGGTTGTAGCCACGCGTGTGGTGGGCGACGCGCAGGGGATCCACGTAACAGAGCACCGTGCCGTCGCGGTCGACATAGTAGTGACCGCTGTTACCGGCACCTGACTCGTACAGCACCTTCTCGCCGTACTCCCTGGCCATGGCCAGGTCGGGCAGCTCGGTACAGTGGATGACCACGAGGTCGATGGTGTCCGCGGCCCGTTCAGGCAGGCGGGCGACATAGGGTAGGGGGGTGTCGAGAATGTCGATCATGGCGCTTTGATAACATAGCCGGTCATTCCGCGTCCGGAGACCGCCATGCGCGGCCACATCATTCTTTCCCACGGTTCCGATTCGGGCCCCGATGCCACCAAGGTGAGCGTCCTGGCGGCCCTGGCCGAATCGCTCGGCTGGACCACGGTCCGGCCGGATTACCGTGAGGACGACGCCCGCGGCTATGCCGGCRGCATCGATCCACGCCTGGCCCAGCTGGCCCGGGCGATCGCCGACTCACCCGTGCCGCCGGTCCTGGTGGGTTCGAGCATGGGTGCCTTCGTCTCCGGCCTGGCCTCGCTGGACGCGCCGGTGGCGGGCCTGTTCCTGCTGGCCCTGCCGACGACGATTCCGGGCTATCCCCGGGACTTCGCCCTGCGTCCCGGCGTTCCTTCGTTCCTCGTCCATGGCTACGCCGACGATGTCTGCCCCCTGGACGACGCGCTGGCCTTTGCCCGCGCTCATGCCATTCCCGCCCTGCTCGTGCAGGACGACCACCGCCTAGGCGCCACCTTGCCCGACATCGAAGCCGAGTTCCTTCGCTTCCTGGGGAACCTCGCATGACCAAGTTCTTTGCCACCTGCCCGAAAGGCCTCGAGTACCTGTTGAAGGACGAGCTGATCGCCATCGGCGCCAGCGACGTCCGCGAGGCACTCGCCGGCGTCGCCTTCACCGGTTCCATCGAGACCGCTTACCGCGCCTGTCTTTGGTCGCGCATGGCCAGCCGCATCCTGTTGCCGCTGGCCGAGTTCGACGCCGCCGATCCGGAGCAGCTCTACGCGGGCATCCAGGACATCGACTGGTCCGAGCACCTGGCTCCGCACGGCACGCTGGCGGTGGACGCCAACACGGCGATGAGCAAGCTCACCCACAGCCAGTTCATCGCGCTGAAGACCAAGGACGCGATCGTCGACCAGTACCGCGCCGCGACGGGTTCGCGCCCGGACGTGGATCCGGAAGAGCCGGACCTGCGCGTCAACGTGCGCGTGCGCCGTGACCGCGCCACGCTGTCCATCGACCTCTCCGGCCTGCCGTTGCATCGCCGCAACTGGCGCCACGAGCAGGGCGAAGCCCCGCTCAAGGAAAACCTCGCCGCCGCCATGCTGGTCCGCGCCCAGTGGCCGCGGATCTACGCCGAAGGCGGTGCGTTGGTCGATCCCATGTGTGGCTCGGGTACGTTGCTGATCGAGGGCGCGCTCATGGCCGCCGACGTGGCACCGGGCCTGCAGCGCGACTACTACGGCTTCCTCGGCTGGGCCAAGCACGACTACTCGCTGTGGCGGTCGATCTACGACGAAGCCAAGGCCCGTGCCGACGAAGGCCTGCGCGCCTTGCGTCCGGTGTTCTTCGGCAGCGATTCCGATCCGCACATGATCCAGACCACCAAGCGCAACGCGCAGAGTGCGGGCGTGGCGGGCTTCGTCCACCTGGATCGCCGCGACGCCGTCCACGTCGAGCCGCCGCCGGAAACGCCGCTGGGCCTGGTGATCACCAACCCGCCTTACGGCGAGCGCCTGGGCGACCGCGCCGAACTGCCGGCGCTGTACCGTGATCTGGGTCAGGCCCTGAAGGACCGCTTCGCCGGCTGGCGCGCCGCCGTCCTCGCCGGCGACGACGAGCTCGGCCGTGCATTGCGTCTGAGTCCGGACAAGCGTTACGCGCTGTTCAACGGCGCCCTGGAAACCCCGCTGCTCACCTTCGCCCTGCGTGCGCGGGACGAGGCGCCGCGCGAGCCCAAGCCGCTGTCGGACGGCGCGCAGATGCTGAAGAACCGGCTGGACAAGAACGTCCGCCACCTGCGCAAGCGTCTCAGCCGCGAGGGCATCACCTGCTGGCGCGCCTACGATCAGGACCTGCCTGAGTACGCGGCAGCCATCGACGTCTACGAAAACTGGCTGCACATCCAGGAGTACAAGGCACCGCTGGAGGTACCGGTCGACGTCGCACGCATCCGGATGCGCGAGATCGTCCGGGTGGCGAGCGAAGTTCTGGAGATTCCGCGTGACCGCATCGCCGTGAAGACGCGCGAGCGCGGCAAGGGCGGCTCCAAGTACGGCCAGTTCGACCAGAAGGGCGAATTCATCGAGGTGCATGAGGGCGGGCTGAAGTTCCTGATCAACCCGACCGACTACCTCGATACCGGTCTGTTCATCGACCACCGCCTGGTGCGCGCCAAGATCCGGGAACTTGCCGCCGGCAAGCATTTCCTGAACCTGTTCGCCTACACCGGTACGGCCAGCGTTTATGCGGCGGCCGGCGACGCGCGCGACACCACGACGGTGGACCTCTCGGGGACGTATCTGGACTGGGCCTCGCGCAATCTCGACCTGAACGGCTATAGCGGCGCCCGTCACCGGCTGGTCCAGGAAGACGCGATGACCTTCCTGGAAAAGCGCAGCATGCAGTACGGCCTGATCTATGTGGATCCGCCGACCTTCTCCAACTCGAAGAAGGCTGACGACTTCGACGTCCAGCGTGACCATGTGAAGCTGCTCATGGCCTGCAACGAGCGCTTGCTGCCGGATGGCGTGATCGTTTTTTCGAACAACTTCCGTCGCTTCCAGCTTGATCGGGCGGCCCTCGAACCCCATTTCCAGATTGAAGACTGGAGCGCACCGAGCATCCCGTTCGACTTCGCCCGCCGCCACAACATCCATGGCTGCTGGTTGCTTCGGAAGCCGTACGTGAACCCGTGGAAAACGTGAACGGGCGGTGGATAAAACTTCAGTCCGGATTCAGTGGCCGAGCGCGAATCTGCGCTCAACACCCGGAGGTAATTGTCATGAAAGCTAAGTTCGCTAAATCCGCCCTCCTGCTCGCTGCCGCGGGCCTGATGGCGTTCGCACCTGGTGCGTTCGCACGTGGGTATGGCTACGGCGGTGGCTACCATGGCGGTTACGGTTACCACGGTGGTGGTTACTACGGCGGCCGTGGCGGTTACTACGGTCGCGGTCACTACGACAACGCCGGTCGCTGGATCGCCGGAGCCATCGTTGCCGGTGCCGTTGTCGGCCTCGTTGCCAACGCTTCGCAGCCGCGCACGGTGGTGTATGACAACGGTCCGGCGTATTACCGCCCGTCGACGGTCGTCTATCAGGACGCGCCGGTCGTGACTCGCCGCGTGACCACCACGACCTACGTGGACGATGGCTACAGCACCACCCGCTACGTGCGTGACGACGGCTATTGATCCTCGTCAGGCGAGGTCTTCGCTGAACCGTTGAATGAAGAGCCCGGCTTATAGCCGGGCTTTTTTTTGCTTGATGTGGGAGCCGGCTGCCCGCGATAGGGCCTGAGGCGACCTGGCTATCGCCGCTGAAGCGGCTCCCACATGGTTGTCCATCGCTCACGGCTGTCCATCGCTTTACGGCTTGGAGCCGCTCGTGCCCGCTCCCGACCCGCTGAGCTTGGCGTTCTTCGACATGGACTGGTAAGTCGCCTTGTCGAGGGTCTGGACGGACTCGATGCTGCACGGCGGGTCGTTGTTGATGCGATCGACCTTTTCGGTTGGCGTGCCGCAGATGCGGAAGCCGCCAATGGCCCGGTTGCTCTCGGCGGTCTGGAAGCGCACGCCGCCGCCCAAGCCCATGCGCGGACAGTCCACATTCGTCTTGATCACGAAGTGATCCGGTCCGGTAGCGACGAGGAGGGTACGGTCGTCGACGACCTTCCAGTCGGTGATCCGATCAGTCCGCATGCAGTCGTTGAATTCGAGAGCCTTCACCGCTGGGGCGGGCCCGGCGACGGGGCTCTGCTCGGCGGCGTGGGCGGCCACGGTAACCAGCAGTGAAGCGACAAACAGGTGACGGACTTTCATGGCCGGACTCTCCTTCGTAGGAATCTGCACGTTAAGCCTGTTTGTGCCTCGAAACGAGAAAAAAGGCGGCGTCGGTGCACCTGCCGTTAAGGCGGCGGTCGGGTCCGCTCACGTTCGTTGAACGTATCCGCTGGCAAGGTTTCCGTAATGACTGACGAGTCCGTCGGCAGTGCAGGAACCCCCACCTATGACCGTCCGACCGCTTGGCATCGACCCCCGCCCGCCGGCCAGCGCGGACCTCGCTCAACGCTTCCTGACCATCCGCCACCGTACGGCGGGGCTGGCGGCGCGCCTGAAGCCCGAGGACACGGTCGTCCAGTCCATGCCGGATGCCAGTCCGACCAAGTGGCACCTCGCGCACACGACGTGGTTCTTCGAGCAGTTCATCCTGTCCCGGGACCCGGATTATGTGTCGCCCAATCCGGAATGGCATTTCCTGTTCAACTCGTACTACCAGTCGGTCGGTCCGATGCACGCCCGGCCACGGCGGGGGCTCCTGACCCGGCCGGCGCTGGACGAGGTCCGGGACTACCGATGTCGTGTCGACGAAGCCATCGCGGCGCTGATTGCTCGCGGTGACGATGCCAGCCTGCCAGCATTGGTCGAACTCGGTGTCCAGCACGAACAGCAGCACCAGGAGCTCCTGCTCACCGACATCAAGCACGCCTTCGCGCAGAACCCGCTCGAGCCGGCGTTCGCGCCCGATGCGCCGCGCTCGCTTTCCGTGGCCGCGCCGGCGCTTGCCTTTGTTCCGTTCGACGAAGGCATCGTCGAGATCGGCCATAGCGGTGACGGATTCGCGTTCGACAACGAGGGTCCACGGCATCGCACGTACCGACAGGCGGGCTCGCTGGCCAACCGCCCGGTCACCAACGCGGAATTCCTGGCCTTCGTCGCCGACGGGGGCTACCGCCAGCCCTCGCTGTGGCTGGCCGATGGCTGGGCGCTCGTGCAGGCTGAGCACTGGCAGCGCCCGCTGTATTGGGACGAGGCACTGGAAACCGAATTCACCTTGCAGGGGCGCCGCGCGATGGATCCACACGCGCCCGCCTGTCACATCAGCTACTTCGAGGCCGACGCGTTCGCGCGCTGGGCCGGCGCGCGGCTTCCCACCGAGGTGGAGTGGGAAACGATGGCGTCGACCTTGCCCGTACACGGGAACCTTCAGGAGACCGGGGCGTTCCAACCTCGTGCTTCATCGTTCGAGTCCCCACTCGGTCAGATGTACGGCGACGTTTGGGAATGGACAATGAGCCCTTATGTCAGTTACCCGGGATTCCGGACTTTGGCCGGGGCCCTTGGCGAATACAACGGCAAGTTCATGAACGGGCAGTGGATTCTTCGCGGAGGATCCTGCGCCACGCCCGCTGACCACGTTCGTGCGACTTACCGGAACTTCTTTCCTCCCCACGCCCGTTGGCAGTTTTCGGGGATACGACTGGGAAACGATCGATGAGCGCTCAACCGAAAGACATCCATGTAGACGACCGCCATCCGGATGTCGAGGACACACTGCATACCGTTCGTCGTGGTCTCGCGCTGAAGGCAAAAAAGCTTCCGTCGCGGCTTTTCTATGACGAGCGCGGATCGGCGCTCTTCGAGGCCATCTGCGAACAGCCCGAGTACTACCTCACCCGTACCGAGATCGCGATCATGCGCGACCATGCGGGTGATATCGCCGAGACGCTGGGCCCGGATGTACGCCTGGTGGAGTACGGCAGTGGCAGTGGTATCAAGACGCGCATGCTGCTCGAGCACCTGGTTACCCCGGTAGCTTACGTGCCGGTGGAGATCTCGCGTTCCGCGCTGATGGAAAGCGTGGCGGAGCTGGCCACGCGTTTTCCGGATGTCCCGATGCAACCGGTGTGTGCCGACTTCACGCAGCCGTTGCGACTGCCCATCGCCTCGCGTTCGCCGCGCCGCACGGCGATTTATTTCCCAGGGTCGACGATCGGCAATTTCGAGTCGAAGGAGGCGATCCGTATTCTTCGCCTGATGCGTACCGAGATGAGCTACGGCGGCGGCATCATTATTGGCGTGGACCTCAAGAAGGACCCTGCCGAGATCGAGGCGGCGTACAACGACGCAGCGGGTGTGACGAACGACTTTACGCTCAACATGCTGGTTCGGCTGAATCGCGAGATCGGTACGGACTTCGACGTGAACGCGTTCCGTCATCGCGCGCGTTACAACGCGCTGGCCGGGCGCATCGAAACCGCCCTGGTGAGCACCAGGCGGCAGGATGTGCACGTCGGCCACGATACCTTTGCGTTCCGCGAGGACGAGGCCATGCACGTCGAGTACAGCTGCAAGTATTCGCTCGAGGACTTCGCCCAGATGGCGGCCAAGGCCGGGCTCAGCGTGGCGAAGGTGTGGATGGACCCGGAGCAGCGTTTCAGCGTGCACTACCTGGTTCACTCGGCGCCTGCCGCCGCCTGAACCAGAGCGAAGCAGCGCCGCTGAAGCGGCTCCCACGTAGGGCGGTTAGCCGGGCCTTCTCGCCCCCAGGGACACCAGGGTGTCCTGCGCGGTGCGGATGCGCTCGGCGGAGCCGGGGAGTTCCATCATCACGCGCAGCTTGTCCTGGCCGTCCATCTTGAAGATGCGTGGCTGGGTCTGGATCAGGCGGATCAGGGCGACGGGGTCGATGTCGGGCTTGTCGCGGAACGTAATGCGGCCGCCGCTGGCGCCGAAGTCCACCTTGCGAATGCCGAGCGGCGTGGCCATGAGCTTCAGCTGGGCGACGGCGAAGAGGCACTTGGTCTGGTCCGGCAGCAGGCCGAAGCGATCGATCATCTCCACCTGCAACTCGCGCAGGCCGTCGTCGTTGCGCGCGCTGGCAATGCGTTTGTATAGCGTCAGGCGGGCGTGCACGTCGGGCAGGTAATCGTTCGGGATCAGGGCGGGCAGGTGCAGCTCCACTTCCGTCTCGTGCTCGGACGTGAGATCGAAGTCCGGCACCTTGCCCGACTTCAGCGCGCGCACCGCGCGGTCCAGCAGCTCGGTGTACAGGCCGAAACCGATTTCCTGGATCTGGCCGGACTGTTCGTCGCCGAGCATTTCGCCGGCGCCGCGGATCTCGAGATCGTGCGTGGCGAGGGTGAAGCCGGCGCCCAGTTCTTCCAGCGACGCGAGCGCCTCCAGTCGCTTCTCCGCATCGGCCGTCATGGCCTTGCGATCGGGCACGATCAGGTAGGCATAGGCGCGATGGTGCGAACGGCCCACGCGGCCACGCAGCTGGTGCAGCTGCGCAAGACCGAAGCGGTCGGCGCGGTTGACCACGATGGTATTCGCGGTCGGGATGTCGATGCCCGATTCGATGATGGTCGTCGATACGAGCACGTTGAAGCGCTGGCGATGGAAATCCGCCATGACCTGCTCGAGCTCACGCTCTGGCATCTGGCCGTGGGCGACGCGAATGCGCGCCTCGGGAACCAGTTCGCCGAGTTCGCGCGCGATGCGTTCGATCGATTCCACTTCGTTATGCAGGAAGTACACCTGGCCGCCGCGCGCGAGCTCGCGTTGGATCGCTTCGCGGATGAGTGCGGGCTGGTAGGTCGAGATCAGGGTGCGTACGGCGGTGCGGTGCGCCGGCGGCGTGGCGATGATGGAGAGATCGCGCAGGCCACTCATCGCCATGTTCAGCGTACGCGGGATCGGCGTCGCGGTAAGGGTGAGCAGATCCACCTCGGCGCGCAGCTTCTTCAACTGTTCTTTCTGGCGCACGCCGAAACGCTGTTCCTCGTCGACGATGACCAGGCCCAGGTTCTTGAAGCGGATGTCCGCCTGCAGCAGCTTGTGCGTGCCGACCATCACGTCGATCTGGCCGTCGGCCAGACGCTCCAGTGCCGCATCGGTTTCCTTCTTCGACTTGAAGCGGGAGACCACGTCCACGCGGACCGGCCAGTCGGCGAAGCGATCGGCGAAGTTGCGGTAGTGCTGCTGGGCGAGCAGGGTGGTCGGCACCAGGACGGCGACCTGCTTGCCGGCCGTGGCGGCGGCGAAGGCTGCGCGCAATGCTACTTCCGTCTTGCCGAAGCCGACGTCGCCGCAGACCACGCGATCCATGGCGCGTGGCGCGGCGAGATCGACGATGACCGCATCGATCGCTGCCTGCTGATCCGCGGTTTCCTCGAAGGGGAAGGTTGCGGCGAATTCCTCGAGCATCTGCCGGTCGATCGAGAGCGACTCGCCCTGACGTGCCTCGCGCTGCGCGTAGATCGCCAGCAGCTCGGCCGCGACGTCGCGGACCTTCTCGGCCGCCTTCTTGCGTGCACGCTCCCAGGCGTCGCCGCCCAGCGAATGCAGCGGTGCCAGCTCGGGCGCGGTGCCGGTGTAACGGCTGACCAGGCCAAGTTGCGCCACCGGCACATAGAGCTTGTCGCCCTTGGTGTATTCGATGGTCAGGAACTCGCCCGGCATGTCGCCCACATCGAGTGACACCAGGCCCTGGTAACGACCCACGCCGTGGTCGATGTGCACGATGGGCGAGCCGATGGACAGCTCGGTGAGGTCCTTGATGATGCTTTCGGGATCGCGGGCGGCGCCGACGCGCTTCTTGCGGTCGGTGCGCACGCGTTCGCCGAACAGCTCGCGCTCGGTGAAGACGGTGAGCGCCGGCTTGGTCAGCGCGAAGCCCTGCTCGAGCGAGGCGACGGTGATGGCGAAGCGCTCGTCCCTGGCGAGGAAGTCCTTCCAGCCGTCGACCATGACGGGCTTCATGCCGCCTGCGCCGGCAAGCTGCTCGATCAGCGCCTCGCGACGGCCCGCGGAGTCCGCGGCGATGAGCACACTGCCCTTGTAGCTGGCGAGGAAGTGGCGCAGCGAGGTGCCGGGTTCCTCGCCCTTGCGATTGAGCGGTACTTCAGGGGCGGGCATCGTGCCGAGATCGACGGCGTGCTCCTGTCCCTTCGGCACGACATCGATGCGGACCTGCTTGTTCAGGCGCTCGCGCAGATGTTCCGGCGGCAGGTAGATCTCGGCCGGCGGCAGCACGGGGCGCTCGATGTCGTGCGCGCGCTGGTCGTAGCGTTCGGAGGTCTGCGTCCAGAACTGTTCGGCCGCGTCGAGCACGCCGTCACCCAGGACGAAGAGGGCATCGCCGGCGATGTAGTCGAAGAGGGTTTCCGTCGCCGGGAAGAACAGCGGCAGGTAGTACTCGATGCCGCCGGGCGTCACGCCTTCCTTCATGTCCTGATAGAGATTGCAGCGCCGGATATCGATCGGGAAGCGCTCGCGCAGGTTGGCGCGGAAGTTCTTCGCGGCCTCGTCGGTGACAGGAAATTCGCGCGCGGGCAGTAGGTCGACGCTATCGACCTGCTGCTGGGAGCGCTGGGTTTCGGTGTCGAAGGTGCGGATCGATTCCACTTCGTCGTCGAACAGCTCGACGCGGTACGGCTCGTTCGCGCCCATGGCGAAGATGTCGATCAACGCGCCACGCACCGCGAAGTCACCCGGCTCGCCGACCTGGGGTACGTTGCGGTAGCCGGCGGCTTCCAGTCGGCGTTGTTCGGCACTGATATCGAGCTTCTGACCCTTGCGCAGGACCAGCCCCGACCCGGTGATGTGCGTGCGCGGCGCGATGCGTTGCATCAGCGTAGCGACCGGCACCACCAGGACGCCGCGCTTGATGCTCGGCAGGCGGTAGAGCGTGGCGATGCGTTGGGAGACGACTTCCGGGTGCGGGCTGAAGACGTCGTAGGGCAGGGTTTCCCAGTCCGGAAAATGGAGTACCGGCAATTCGCCGGCAAACACGGCCAGCTCGCTTTCCAGGTTGTCGGCGCTGCGGGTGTCGCGGGCGACGACGACCAGCAGGCCGTCGTGCGCCCGGGCCGCCTCGGCTACCTCCAGCGCCCACGAGGAGCCATGGGGCACGGCCCAGTAGCGGCGGGTCTTGGCGTTGGCGGGAAGCGGCGGGCGGGGAAGCGCTACAGGCATGAAGTCGGCTTGTCAGCTGCGGGCAAGCCGATGATTGTACTACCCGTGGGCGAACGGGTTGTGTGGGCTCAGTCGGCGATGTCCGGCTCGAAGAAGCTCCAGCGCACGTCCTTGAATTCGGCCTTGAAGTCGGCCTCGACGATGTTGATCGCCTCGATCATGGCCCTGGCGGTGGGTGCGGGGGCCATCTTGGCCTTGGTCGCGACCATCACGTCGGTGCCCATCTGCAGGGTCAGCAGGTTGTAGACGGACTCGATTTCCGGGCGAGCGGTGAGGAAGGCGATCATCTCGGCCCGGCGTTTGGGCTCCACCCCCTGGCCAATGAGTAGCGCCTTCACCTCGCGCGCCACGGCGACGGCGACGATGATGAGCAGGGCGCCGATGGCGATCGTGCCGATCGCGTCGTAGATCAGGTTACCCGTGAGAATCGTCGCAACGACGGCCAGCATGGCCAGGCACAGGCCGATCAGGGCCGCCAGGTCTTCGCCGAAGATCACCAGCAGCTCACTGGCGCGGGTTTCCCGGAACCACTGCCAGAGACCCCGTCCTTCGCGCGCCTTGTTCACTTCCTGCATGCAGCCGTGCATGGAAATGCCTTCGGTGACGATGGAGAAGGCGAGCACGCCGACGGCGAGCCAGGGCCACTTGAGCGGCTCGGGATTCGTCAGCTTATGCACGCCCTCGTACAGCGAGAACATGCCGCCGACGCTGAACAGCAGGATGGCGACGAGGAAGGACCAGAAGTACAGCGCGCGACCCCAGCCCAACGGGTAGTCCGGGGAGGGCGGCCGTTTGGCCTGTTTCATGCCAAGAAGAAGCAGCCCCTGGTTACCGCAGTCGGCCGCTGAATGAACGGCTTCCGCCAGCATGGCGCCGGACCCGGTGAACAGGGCGGCGACGAGCTTGGCGATGAAGATGGCGAAATTGGCTCCGAGCGCGAGAAAGATGGCGCGCTTCGAATCGGCGTGTCCCGACATGTGGTTCCCTGTCCCGGTGATCGATCGAAAGATCTTACCGTATGACGCCCACACCCAGGCCAAAGCTCACGTTCGGATGGCCGCCGGACATTTCCTTGGCCGTCCAAACGTGGGACTGGTTCACGGTCACCAGCGGGAAGGTATACGAGGCCTGGCCGACGTTGCTGGCGCGCGTGCCGTTGATCCGACCGGCTACCGTGACGAGACCACCGGCGGGATAGTCGAGGCTCTCGACATACCCGGGCATCGCGGCGATGAACCGGCCGTTGCCGGTGTCATTGGACTGCGGACGCTGCGAACCGTCGAGCGGGTAGGCGAGGATTTCGATTTCGCTGTGATCGGCGAAGTTACTCACCTTCACGATGCGACCGCCCCAGATGACATCCGACGTACCGTAACGCTCCGGCTCGCGGGCGACCTGCGAGGGCGGTACGGCGACGTTGTTCGCCGTGGCTTTATAGATCGGCGCGGGAGCGCAGCCGGCGAGGGCCAGCATGAGCAGGGCGGCAGGGACAGCTAGACGGACGACGGTCGGGCGCATGGGTCAGCTCCTGGCAGGTAGCTGAACTTTAGCGCCGACGGACTGAACGGGGTGAGTGCGGAGCGTGGGGAGGTTCTTCATCCTTCCCTTCCTCGACCAGCCAGGTCAGGCGGTATTCGGATTCGCCCGGCTTACCCAGCAGCTTTGGCAACATGCGCAACGAGTCGCGGATCGTTTCATCCAGCTTCCACGGTGCATTCACGATGGCGATGCCGGTGCCGTTGAGGGTGAGTGGCGAGTTGTCCGGACGCAGCAGCAGCTCGGCGACGAGCACGCGCCTGGCGCCGCACTTGGTCAGCCAGCGATGGAAGGGCTGCACGTGGCTGCGCAGCTTGATCGGGTACCACACGGCATACATGCCGGTCGGCCACTTCTCCAGGGCTGCTTTGAGCGTCTTCTCGATAATGCGGAACTCGGCTTCCTGCGCTTCGAACGGCGGATCGATGAGCACGAGGCCGCGCTTCTCCTTCGGCGGGACGAAGGCTTTCAGGGCCTCGTAGCCGTCGCGCTCATGCACGTGGATGCGCTTGTCGTGATGGAAAAGCTGGCGCAGCGCGCCCGATTCGTCATTGCGCGTGTCGACCATTTGCGCGCTGTCGTTCTCGCGCATGAGGTGCGCGGCGAACCACGGCGAGCCCGGGTAATAGCGCAGCGAATCGTCGCCCGGATTGCAGGCACGCACGATTTCCAGCCATTTCCACAGCAGCGGCGGCAGGCCGCTGGCGGTCTTGAGGATGTTGAAGCCTTCGTCGGCTTCGCCGGTCTTACGGGCTTCGTTGCCGCGCAAGTCGTAACGACCGCTGCCGGCATGGGTATCGATGTAGCAGAAGGGCGAGGCCTTCTGCTTGAGCGAGTCGAGCAAGGCCACGAGCACCATGTGCTTGAGGACATCGGCAAAGTTGCCGGCATGGTACGCGTGGCGGTAATTCATCCCGCCAGTATAGCGGGCCGGGGCCCGGCCGGCCCTCGTAGGAGCCGATTTATCGGCGATGGGTGCTGGAGGAATCCTGGCCCGCTGCCGCGGGATCGCCGATAAATCGGCTCCTACCTCAGTGGGCGCGGGTGACCTCAGTAAGCGAGGGTGATTCGCTTCTTCGCGGCATCGCCTTTTTCGATCCGGTCCAGCACGCCGATGGCGAAATCCGCCGTCGAAATCCGGCTGTGTCCCTCGGCATTCACCAGCAACTGCTCGCCACCGACGCGGAAGCTGCCCTTGCGCTCGCCTGGGGCGATCTCGGCGGCGGGGCTGATGTAGGTCCAGTCGATCGGGGCCTTGCTGGCGCGGAACACCGCGAGCGCCTCGATCTGCGCCTTGGCGGAGGCTTTCCAGGCGTCCGGGAAACCCGGGTCGTCGATGACGCGGACACCGGGCGCGGTTTCCAGGCTGCCGGCGCCACCGACCCAGGCGAAGCGGTGGACGCCGGCCTGCGACAGGGTTTCCAGCAGCAGTGTGGCCTGGCGCGGCACATTGGCCGGATCGGCGTGGTCGTTCAGGCTGGCGATGGCGGCATCGTTGCCGGGCAGCGTGCCGGCATAGGACGCGGGCTGGGCGACATCGCCCTGGACCACGGTCAGGCCGGCGTGCGTCGTAGCGAGCTTCGACGGGTCGCGGACCACGGCGGTGACCTGGTGGCCGCGGTTGAGGGCTTCGTCGAGGATGACGTTGCCGAGGTTACCGGTGGCGCCGAACAGGACGATTTTCATGGGCAGGAAACCTGTCTAGGGGAAGGATGAGGCCAAGCATGCGCCTCGGATCGTTCCGGAAATACGTCCACTGGCGCGATTCATCGTAAAGTCTGCCTTTACTATCGAGTTGCCAGCATGGCCGCCGACATCAATCTCAACCGCCTCGCCGTCTTCGTCGCCCTGGTCCGCGCGGGCTCGTTCACCGCCGCCGCCCAGCAGCTGGGCACCACCAAGGCCATGGTGAGCCAGCACCTCGCCAAGCTGGAGGGCGAACTGGGCGTCACCCTCCTTGTCCGCAGTACGCGGAAGATGTCGCTCACGGATGCTGGCGAGCGCTTCCACGAGGATTGCGCGCGCGTGCTGGCCGACGCCGAAGCCGCCATCGCCCGACTCGGCGAGTGCCGGGATACGCCGATGGGCGTGCTGCGCGTTGCCGCGGCGGGCGATCACGGCCCCGCCATCGTCGCGCCGGCGCTGGCGGCTTTCGCCGAGCGCTATCCGCAGGTGAGCGTGGAGCTCGTGGTCGGCGACGCCATCGTCGATCTCATCGCGGAGCGCTTCGACCTGTCGATCCGGCTGGGCTGGTTGCGGGATTCCAGCCTGCGTGCGGCGAAGCTGGCGAGCTTTCGCCAATGCCTGGTGGCGTCGCCGGGCTATCTCGCTAAACACGGTACGCCGGCGACACCCGCCGATCTGGCTGGACACCAATGGATCGCCCTGACCATTCTCGCCTCGCCCACACGCTGGACCTTCACCGATGCCGACGGCATCGAGCACCTGGTCCAGATGCGCAGCGCGGCCAGCGCCAATACGACGCTTGCCGCGCACGGTTTCGTCGTCGCCGGCATGGGCATCTCCGTGCTCCCCGACTATGTCGTGGCCGACGATCTCGCGGCAGGTCGTCTGCTGCCGCTGCTGGCGGATTTTCGTTTACCCGAAGGAGGTGTCCACGCGGTCTATCCGGGACGCCAGCCCTCGGTCAAGGTGCGGGCCTTCATCGATCTCCTGCGCGAACGCCTGCAGGACGTCTCGACCTCGCGGTAAAGCCTGCCGAAAATCGCGAACTCCCGACACGCCTGTGCAAGCCCGCGGGGCGCGACCGTGAAACCCTCGGGCCACGAACCTGCGAGGTGACCACCATGCGTCCTGATGCGAGCGGTACCGGCCAGCGAGTCGCGCCATGAAGGCTGCATGGATCGCTGACGCGGCCGGCGGCGACCTGTCCATCCGCGTCGGCGAGACGTCGGACACGAGTTTGCCGGCCGTGTCGCCCATGCCGGTGCGGCGACCAGTGGCTTTTCGGTCGGCGACCGCGTCGTCGGTCTCATCGACTTCTGGCGTAACGGCGCGGCGGGGAGCAGGCGAGCGTCCAGCCTGGCGAAATCACCGGCCTGCCCGATGCCGTATCCGCCGTCGAGGCTGCGACCCTGCCGATAGGCGCGCTCACGGCATGGCAGGCGCTGTTCGATTTCGCGGCGTTGAAAGCAGGCGAGACGGTCCTGATTCATGGCGGCGCCGGTGCGGTCGGCACCTTCGCCATCCAGATTGCCAAAGGCGTCGGCGCGCGTGTGATCGCCACGGCCCGCGGTGGCGACTCGAAGCGGACTCGCGGGCGAAGCGCGGCAAGACAGTGCTGACCGTCTAGCCGCGCTCGCCAGTCGGTCAGCTCAGCTGGTCGCCACGACGCAGGTTGATGTGCAGGGCGGTGGCGACCACCAGCATCGACTCATCGTCGCTGGATGACGTAATCCAGCCGGCGGCGACTTCGTCGTCCGCCTCGCGCGACCACAAGGTGTAGCCGTAAGGCTTGAGCTGGTTGTAGGCGCGGTTGAAGATTTCCGCCGCGTCGATGTCCTCGTGGAACTCGTCGTCGTCCGGATCGCCGTCCCAATCCATGCTGACGTCCTGGAAACGCGAGATCAGCTCCTGGAGCGCCTCGACCAGCGCGCGCGTGTCGTCCTCGTCGACTTCGAAACTCGAGCGCCAGTCGGTGACCTGGCCGACGAGGCGAATCGGATCGTCGTCACCCTGGTCTTCCACCTCGTTGCGGTAGTCACTGAACTGCTTCTTGGCGGCTTCCTCGTCGCCAGGATTGATCATCAGCAGGAGCTGCCAGACGTACTTTTCGACAGTGTCCTCGCTGTCGTCATCGTCGTAGTCGCGCTCTTCGTAGGAATCGTCGTCGTAGGAATTCATGGGGATGGGCCTGTGGGTCTGCGAGGAATGATCGCACTAATGACGTTGACAAACTTGCGACGCGGTGCAACAAATAGCCCTCCAAGCCCTTCTCCAGGCGATCCACTCACCAGTGAACGCATTCAACCACAGCACAGAGACCTCCCCGATGACGTTCGCGGCCATGCCGCGTTGTTCGGTGGACGGCGCGTGTTGTTGTTGTCGACTGGCTTGAGTTGCCCTGCGTCCGGCGCCTGACGCCCTGACGTAGACACCGCGGCGACGCCGCGGTCCCTCTCCCTCCCTCGTTCTTCCGGTCATGCCCGATCGGCGTCGCGTGCCTGCGTCGCCGGGCCGCCGTCGTCTTTCCACACCCGGCGCCCGGAGGCGTCGGCGTTCCATATCGTCCCCAGGGGAATCCACGTCCATGTTCGTTCTCGTCCCGCGTCGCCGTACACCCTTGTTCATCGCCGTTTCGCTGGTCCTGGCCGCCTCGGCAGCACCCGTCATGGCGCAGGAAGCCAACCCGGCCGCCAAGCCCGAATCCGCCAAGGCCAGCCAGCTCGATACCGTCATCGTCACTGGCACCCGCAGCACGGAACGCACGGTTTCCAGCTCGTTGCAGCCGATCGACGTGATCACGCCGCAGCAGTTGCAGCAGAGCGGTGCCACCCAGCTGACCGCGGCCCTGGCGCGACTGGTGCCTTCGTTGAGTTTTCCGCAGCCGACGACGATCAGCGGCGCGGAGGTGGCGCGCCCGGTAACGCTGCGCGGCCTCAGCCCGGACCAGGTGCTGGTGCTGATCGACGGCAAACGCCAGCACAGCGGTGCCTTCCTCAACCTGGGTGGCGCGATCGGTCGCGGCTCCAACCCGGTGGACCTCAACGCCATTCCAATCTCGGCGATCGAGCGCATCGAGGTGCTGCGTGACGGGCAATCGGCGCGCTACGGTTCGGATGCGATTGGCGGCGTGGTCAACGTGATCCTGAAGAAAGGCGGCGAGGGCGGTCAGGTCACGGCGAAGTTCGGTGGTTACGATGCCGGTGATGGCCTGCAACGGCAGCTCAGCGCGGATACGGGTTTCAAGCTAGGCGACAAGGGCTCGATCCACGTCGCGATCGATACGCAGAACAACGATGACACCAATCGCGCCGGACCCGACCAGACGCCTGCCGCCAGGGGCACGACATACAACCAGAAGGTCTATCGGCTCGGCGATCCCGGCGTGCAGTCGAACAAGGTCTCCCTGGTCGGCCAGTACGAATTCAGCAAGGCGGCCGAGGTCTATTTCGAAGCACTTTATCGGCGCGATCGCGATGAGACGGCGAGTCTCTACCGGCACCGGGGCGATTCCACCAATGTGATCGCTATCTACCCGCAGGGCTATCTGCCGGTCAGCATTCCCATCGTCGACGACACGACGCTGACCGCCGGCCTGCGTGGCGAACTCGGCGACGGCTGGCACTACGACGTATCGGCCAGCCACGGCTCCAACGAATACGACCAGCGCAGTCATTCGATCAACGCCGACTGGTACAAGACCTTCGGTTACACGCCGTTCTTCATCCAGGGCGCCGACTACAAGACCAACCAGCAGGTCGGCAACGTCGACATCAGCAAGGAATTCTCGCCGTCGTGGCTGGCCAATCCGGTAAGCGTGTCGTTCGGTGTGGAATATCTCCGCCAGGCCTACAAGGTGACCCCGGGCGATGCCGTCTCGCAGTACGGTCCGAACGGCGGCATCACCGGCGACCTACAAGGCAACTGGCAGCGTCACGATGTGTCCGAATACATCGATCTCGAAACCAACCTCACCGATCGTTTCGCGGTGTCGCTGGCAGGGCGGCACGAGCAGTACAGCGACTTCGGCGGTACGACCTCGGGCTCGCTGTCCGGTCGCTTCGACTTCACGCCGCGCGTGGCCTTGCGCGGGAGCATCGGTACCGGCTTCCGTGCGCCGACGCTGGTGCAACAGCACTACGCCGATATCTCCCAGCAGCTGCAGGACCTCGGTCAGGGGCAGGTGCTGGTGCAGTCGGGAACCTTCCCCGTCGATGCGAAGGCGGCAAGCCTGCTCGGCGCCGAGAAACTCAAGCCGGAGAAGTCGCAAAGCGCCACGCTGGGCCTGGTGCTCGAGCCACTCACCGGCTGGAACGTGAGCGTCGATGCGTACTGGATCAAGATCACCAACCGCATCAACCTGTCGTCGAACATCCCGGTCAATACACCGGCGGTCAACGCGTACCTCGTCGCCAATGGCGTCGACGCGAACTATCAGTCGATCCGTTACTTCACCAATGCCGTCGACACACGCACGCGCGGCCTGGACTTCGTCAGCCAGTACGCCTTCGATTTCTCCAACGGCGATCGCCTGAACACGACGGTCGGCTGGTCGTACAACGAGAATGAAGTGACGAAGGTGAAGCCGAACCCCGAGATCCTCGACGATCTCGGCGTCGCCGTGCAGCGCTTGGAGCGTCGTGAGCGGCTCGGCCTGCTCGGCGATACCAATCCGCGGACCAAGCTCGATGTCGGCTTCGATTACTTGCATGGACGTTGGGGTGGTCATGCCAACGTGCAGCGTTACGGCAACTACACCGTGTACAGCAACAGCGGCGCCGCGCTCGACCAGAACTTCGCCCATCGCTGGACGCTGGACCTGTCGGCCGACTACACCCTGGACAACTGGACGTTCAGCGCGGGCGCGGATAACGCGTTCAACGCGCGGCCGGAGCAGGTCAAATACGCCAACTCGACCAACGGCAACTTCAAGTACAGCCTGTTTTCGCCGCTCAGCTGGAACGGACGCTACTACTATGCCAGCGTGACCTATCGGTGGAAGTGATGACGATGAGAATGCTGCTACCCGCGTTGCTGCTTACCGTCGTCGCCGCCGTCCCGGCGCAGACCGCTGTGCCGCCGGTCGGCTTTGCCGCGACGGACGTGCCCGCGCAGCGCGAGCTGGAACAACGGGCGGACGCCTCGATCGCCACCGCTGACCTGGACGGCTGGCTCAAGCAGCTCACCTCGGCACCCAACCAGGTCGGCTCACCGCACGATAAGGAGAACGCCGAATTCATCGCCGCCAGCCTGCGCAGTTGGGGCTGGCAGGTCGCGATCGAGCAGACACGCGTGCTCGTCGCCTACCCGACGGTGCAGAAGCTGGCACTGACGGGGCCGGAGGGCTACGCCGCCGACTTTACCGAGCCGCCGGTGGCGGGCGACAGCGACACGGCGCAGCGGGACGGCGTGTTGCCCGGCATGGAAGCGTATGGAGCGGACGGCGCAGTGGATGCGCCGTTGATCTACGTCAACGAAGGCCTGGCAAAGGACTATGACGAGCTCGCGCAGGCTGGCGAGTCCGTGCAGGGCAAGGTCGTACTGGTGAAATCCACCGGCGCCGGTCGCTGGGTGAAGCCTCGCCTCGCGCAGCAGCATGGTGCCGTCGGTGTCGTGATCTATTCGGACCCGGAGGCGGATGGCTTCGCCAAGGGCGACGTCTACCCTGGGGGCGCGTGGCGTACGCCGCATACCTTGCAGCGGGGAACGCTCGGCATCGATAGCGTGCTCGATGCCAAAAGTGCGAAGGCGTTCCAGGCAAACCGGCATACCGACGATCTGCATCTGCCCGTCGTGACGATCGGGTACGGCGATGCCGAGCATTTCCTGCGAGCCCTCGGTGGCCGCGCGGTGCCTGATCGGTGGCAGGGCGGATTGCCCCTGACGTATCACATCGGCGGCGATGTGCCGGTGCATCTCGAGGTGCGCTCGCCCTGGGAGTGGCGCACGCTCTACAACGTGGTGGGCACCCTGCGCGGCAGCGAATACCCCGATGAATGGGTGATCCGCGGCGTGCATCACGACGCCTGGGTGTTTGGCGCGTGGGATCCGCTGGCGGGTACCACCGCCTTGCTCGCCGAGGCCCGCGCGATCGGCGAGGAGGCGAGGGCGGGCCATCGACCGCGCCGGACGCTCGTCTTCGCCAGTTGGGACGGCGAGGAACTCGGCATCCTCGGTTCGAAAGCATGGACTGATCGCCATGCGGCCGAGCTGGCGCACAAGGCGGTGTTCTATCTCAACAACGACACCACGGGACGTGGCTTCCTGGCGGCCGCTGGCGATCCGTCGCTGGCGAGTCTGGTCGATGGCGTCGCCGGCGAACTGCGCGATCCCGAGACGGGTGCCACGGTGCAGGCACGTCGCGTTGCCAAGCGCGCCGTGGATGCCGCGGCGAAGGGCAAGGATATCGAGGGTCCTCTCGTCCCGCAGCGGCTGGGCACGGGCTCAGACTATCTGGCATTCGCTAACCGCCTCGGTGTGCCGTCGTTGCATGTGCGCTACGGCTACGATCGTGACGGCGACGACGAGAACGTGCCGGTGTACCACTCGCTCTATGACACCTACACGCACTACCAGCGCTTCGGTGATCCGGGCCTGGCGTATGTGAACCTGCTTGCGCGGACGAATGCGCGGTTGGTGCTGCGGGTGGCCAATGCGGATGTCCTTCCCTGGCGCTATACCGCGTTTGCGCTCTCGCTCGGCAAGGACATCGATCGGCTGTCGACAGGCACCGCGACCGATCATCGCGATGCGCTACGCCACAACGCCCTGCTCGAGCACGATGCGTATCGACTGGCTGCCGTGGCCTATCGTCACGAGCAGCCGTCGGCGCGACGCGACGATGCCTGGGAGGACATCGACCTCGGTCCGCTTCACGACGCGCAGCGCGAGCTGCTGACGGCCGCCCAGGCATACGATCAGGCGGCGTCGTCCGCGGGCAAGCTAACGACAAAGCAGGCCGCCGCAGTGAACCGGTCGTTGCGCGGTATTGGCCCGGCCTTTCTGCAAGCCTCGGGCCTGCCGCAACGCCCCTGGTACCGGCATCTGCTGCAGGCACCCGGCCGCAGGGAAGGCGAAGACACCGCGCCCCTGCCGGGCATCGGCGACGCGATCGACGCGCACGCCTGGGGACAGGCGCGGGACGAAGTGCGTCTTACCGCCGAGGCGACGCGCCGGGCGTCGGCTCTGCTGAAACAGGCCACTGCCACCCTCGCTACACATGGGTCCTGACGCACGAACTTACGATCACATTCGCTCGGCTATAGTCGCGCCACCTCAATCGGTGGAGTGGTGGCATGAGCGAAGCATCCCAGGAACCGGCGGCCGCCCGCCGCCGGAAGAAAGGCTGGGGACCGATTCGCTATGCGCGCTCCCGGCCACGGCTTCTGATCGCTGCCGTGATCGCCGTGGTCGCCGCGGCGGGGCTGGAGTTCACCGGCCTGCAACGCAGCGTGGCCCTTCTGCTCGGCTTCGACATCGGTGCGCTGGCGTACCTGTCGATGATCCTGCGTATCTTCCTCAAGGCCAACCAGGCGACCATGCGGCGGCAGGCGAAGATGCAGGATTCAGGCCGCTGGACCACCTTGCTCAGCGGCGTCGCGCTCTCGGCCATCGTGCTGATCGCGGTGACCACCGAGCTCAATTCCGGCGCGAAGGGCGGGGCGTTTGCCATCGCCGTGGCGGCGACGACAATCATCCTGTCGTGGATGTTCATGAACACCTTGTTCGCCCTGCACTATGCGCACGGCTACTACGGGGACATCGGCGAGAAGCACAAAGGCCTGGATTTCCCGGGTGACGAAGATCCGGACTATTGGGACTTCGCGTACTTCTCGTTCACGATTGGCATGACCTTCCAGGTCTCCGATGTGCAGATCACCACGCGCTACCTTCGCCGCATCGGCCTGATGCACAGTGCGATCGCGTTCTTCTTCAACGTGTTCATCATCGCCATCAGCGTGAACATCGCCGCGGGCAAGGCCTGAGCGTCAGGCCGTGTGCGGTCGATGCACGCGAACGCACAGAAGCACGCTGGTGACCAATGCGACGACGGCGAGGATTTCGACCGGGGTCGGTAGTCGCCGTTCCCAGAGAAAGCCGTAGAGCAGGGCGAACAGGGTCTCGAACAGGATCATCTGTCCGACCAGGGTGAGCGGCAGCAGGCGACTCATCCGGTTCCACAGGCCGTTGCCCAGGATCGAGGCGAACACGGCGATGCCGGTGCTGATGGCGGCGAAGCGCAGCCACGCCGCGCCGTCGTGCGTGCTCGCATCGACCAGCATGGCCGCGGGGACGAGGAGCGACGCCAGCGCCCCGGTAACGACGCCGGTCAGCAGGTTCCAGTCATGCGCCGAGACATGGTCCAGGCGGGTAAGCCAGCGCGCGTTGATCACGGCGTAGCTTGTCCAGGAGGCAAGGGCGCCGATAGCGCATATCAATCCGGCCAGGCGATGGGGCTGGTTCTGTACCGCCGTTCCACCCGTGGCCTGCCAGGCGATGCAGCCGATCGCAAGGGCGCTCAGCCACAGCGAGGGAGCGAGCCGGCGCAGGGGGACGGCAGCGGCCACACGGGTCCCGATCAGGGTGACCGCGACGGGCAGGAAACCGATCACCAGCGAGGTCATGGCGACGCCTCCCCACTGCACCGCGCTGGCAAGCAACACGTAGTAGACGATGTTGCCCAGCAGGCTCAGGCCGACCAGTGCCCGCCAGTGGCTCGTCTCCAGCCAGGCCCGCAGCGGTCGCCAGCGGGGCACGAGAAGACCGGCCGAGATCAGGCCATAGACCAGATAACGGCCGGCAGCCAACTGCAGGGCGGTGAAATCCCGGGCCAGTTCGGGCGCCAGGAAGACCAGGCCCCACAGGGCGCCGGCAGCCACGCCGAAGGCGATTCCCAAGCCCAGGCGGGCGCGTTCTTCCAAGGGTCACTCCGACGAAAACGGCAAGGATGCCGAGTTTACTGCCCAAATTTCTTATTGACGCGACGCCGCAAACGCGGTGTGCTCCGTTTAGCCGTCCATTCGGCACGGCCCGTCCTGGGGCCGGGTAACAAGGGGGAACACCTATGTATACGAAATCGATCTGTCGGGCGACGACGTTCGCCCTGGTCATGGCCCTCGCCGCGGGTCCGGCAGCAGCGCGCAGCGTGGACGAGACGCCGCCGGACACCCTGTGCACCGTCATCGGGACCGCCTCCCGGTATATCGGCACCACGGTGACCGTACGGGGCATCGCGTCGTCGGCCGGCAAGGTCACCACGCTTTCCGACGCGGAGTGCAAGGGCAGCGTGAGTCTCACCATCGACGACAGCAGCAGTCGCAAGCGCGACGTTTCGTCGTTCAAGCGGGCCGTCGCATCCAACGGCGCGCACGCGAACGCGACGGTGTCGGGCCGCTTCCGCACGACGGGCGACGCCCAGACGCCGTACGCGATCGACGTGTACAGCGTTCGCGATGTCGTCGGCGTTCCTGACGGTGGTGGCTAGCAGGGCGTTCGCTTCCATCCTGTTGCCGTCGCTTCGAGACGCTCGGTAAGGCCGATGCGCTCGAGGAACACCTCGTCGTGCGACACGACGACCAGGGCTGCCTCGAGTTCGTTGAGCATATTCTCAAGCGCCTGCAGCGTGTCGAGGTCCAGATGGTTGCCTGGTTCATCGAGCAGAAGCAGTCTTGCCGGTGGGTCGGCGTGGATCGCCATGGCCAATCCCATGGCGAGACGCTGACCTCCGCTGAGCTGGCCTGACGGCAGGGCCGCTGCGTGGGCATCGATGCCTATCTGGGCGAGGCGGGTGCGCAGCTCGCTCTCGCCCCGCCCGGTGTTTACGCCGCGCATGAGGTCCAGCGCCGATCGTGTCGGGTCGAGGTCGGTCAGCTGCTGGTCGAGGTACGCCACGGGCGCCCAGGCGTGACGGTGTCCCTCCAGCGGCGCGAGCTTGCCCGCCAGCGTACGCAGCAGCGTGGACTTGCCGGAGCCATTGCCGCCGACGAGCCCGATGCGTTGGCCCGCGGTGATCGACAGATTGACCGTCGCTGTCGCGCCTGGCAGGTGGGCCAGCCGCACGCCGTCCAGGCTTGCGATGCGAAACGAGCTATGCGCCGCGTTATCGATGCGCATCACCGGCGCTTGCCGGTCGTCGACGCGCCGCGCTGCCAGGCGCACGCGCTCGTCCAAGACGGTACGCTGGTGTTCCTGCCGTTCGTGCAGGCGTCCGGTCGTCACCTCGCTGCGGTCCTTCTGCCGTCCCAACAGGATCGGCGCCTGGTTGGCATCGCGCGCGCCGCGGTTGCCGCGTAATTCTCGGCGTTCGGCGCGCTCTCGCTGGTCGCGCAGGGCACGTTCCTCGCGTCGGCGCTCCGCCTTGCGCTGAGTGAGTTCGCGTTCCGCGTCGGCGCGCTCCTGTTCGCTCTGTGTCGCATACAGATCGTAATTGCCACCGTAAGCACGCAGCCCAAAGGGCGAGAGCTCGACGATCCGTTCCATATGTCGCAACAGCTCACGATCGTGGCTCACCACGATCACGCCCTTCGGCCAGGCCTGTAGTTGGTCGATCAACGAGCGGCGTGCGTTGCGGTCCAGGTGATTGCTCGGCTCATCCAGGATGAGGAAATCGGCGTCGCTGAGCAGGGCGCCGGCAAAGGCGACGCGTGCGGCTTCGCCACCGCTCAGTCGGGCCAACGGGGTGGAGGCGTCGAGATGGTCGAGGCCTTGTTCGTGCAGGGCCTGCTCGAGATCCTGGCGAAGCGTCCAGCGTGAGCCGACGAGGTCGTAGTCGGCGGGGTCTACGCTTCCGGATTCGATACGTACGAGCGCGTCGAGCATGGTCCTAACCCCCGTCACCGTGGCGACCGTCGTTCCCGCATCGCGACGCGGCTCCTGTGCGAGGTAGTACGTCGTGCCGTGCGTTTGCAGTCGCCCCCACGAGGGCGGCCATTGTCCGGCGAGCATCCGGGCGAGCACGCTCTTGCCGACACCGTTACGACCGACGAGGCCGGTGCGACGGAAATCGAAGGAGGCGTCGAGGCCGGAGAAGAGCAGGCGCCCATCGGGCAGTTGGCAGGAAACCCCCTGCAGGGTGAGGTGTGGATTCGTCATGCGGTATTCCAGGAATGCAAAGAACTCCCCCTGCGGACAGGGGCTTGGCGAGTCTTGCCGTCAGTTAAGACGGGGCATCACTGGCGCATTGGACGAGAACCTCACACGTGGAAAGCGATACGGGATTATAGCGGGAACATAGGAAAACTATCGATTGAACGTGGGGGCGTGGCTCGATTGCCTCGTTGCGATGGGCCAGAATCCCCGACTATCGGTGCGCCAAGGGGCGGGGAAGGTATGCGCAGCAAGTTGTTCGTGCCCGGCGGCCGTCCGGAACTGTTCGCCAAGGCGCTGGCTGGGCCAGCCGATGCGTTGTCGTTCGACCTTGAGGACTCCGTGCCCGCGGCGGTGAAGGCCGGGGCGCGTGCCGATGTCGCGGCCTTCGTGGCGTCGGAGGCCGTCCGCCACGTCGCCAAGCTCATTATCGTGCGGGTGAATGCACCTGATACGACATGGTTCGAGGACGATCTCGCCGCCGTGCTGACACCGGGCCTGACCATGCTCAACGTGCCCAAGGTGGAGTCGCCCGAGGCGGTGCTTGCCGTTGTCGCGACGCTGGAGCACATCGAGGCCGAGCGTGGCCTGGACCCGTCGGTCGGCTTGTTGATCAACATCGAGACGCCGAAGGYCCTGGCGCAGGCCTCGGCGATCGCGGCGGCGCACCCCCGTATTGCCGGCCTCCAGCTGGGTCTGGCGGATCTCTTCGAACCGCACGGTATCGATCGCGGCGATGCCGCCGCGGTCCACGCGGCGATGTTCACCGTGAAAATGGCGGCGGCTGCCGCCGGTATCGTCGCGATCGACGCGGCGTTCGCTTCCATCGACGACGCCGAAGGTTACGAGGCCGAAGCGCGTATGGCGCGTCGACTCGGCTTCGCCGGCAAGAGCTGCATCCATCCTCGTCAGGTAGCGCTCGCCAACGCGGTGTTCGCCGCCACTCCCGAGGAGCTTGCGCTGGCGCGCCGCATCGTCGCCGCATCGGTCGGTGCGGACAGGGTGGGGCACGGTGCCTTCGTGGTCGACGGACGCATGATCGACCTGCCATTCCTCAAGCGCGCGCAGGCGCTGCTGGCGTCGGCGGAATGATGCCTCCGTCGACGATGCGCGCCGGTTTGCGCGTCTGCCTCGCCCTGCTACTGCTTTGCCTGCTCGCTTCGGGCGTGGCGAATGCGGAGGCCCTCACGCCGCTGCGCGGAAGCGCGCTGCCGGCCCTGCCCGCGGCGGGAACGATGCATGGCTTCGCCACCGTGGATGGCCGGCTCCTTGCCGTGGTTGACGATCGCGCCTGGGTCCTCGATGAAGGACACGGCAACTGGCAGGCCGTGGCCTGGTCCGCGGGTGCGGCGCCCCGGCCGCTGTCGACGGTGTTCGGCGATGCGTCGCGTGGCTACGTCTTGCTGGTCGACGATGCCTCGGCGGCGACATCCGTCGCACGGCTGTCGCTGGATGCCTCCGGCGTCGCGCTGACGCCCCTGCCGCCACTGCCTGGCCCGGTTGCCGGTGCGCGAGCAACGTCGACCGATACCGCGGTCTACGTCGCCGGTATCGACAACGGCGCGGCGACCCTGCTGCGTATCGACACGACCGCTGCCCAACCCGTGTGGGTGAAGCAAGCCGACCTGCCCCCTGGCGGTGCACCATCGACGCTCGTGGTACAGGGTGCCGGCATTTTCGTCACCGTGGGCAATGCGGTCTGGCGCTGGGTGCCCGAGGGCGGATGGAGCCAGCGTGGTGTCGCGCCGGCAGCGATTCTTCCGGGGATGGCGCGGCCGATGGGCCAGGCCAACGTCGCCTACCTCGTCGGCGACGCCACCTCGGCCCGCGCCATGACCTTTCAGGTCGTGACGCGGGCATGGGCGGTCCTGCCGGGCGTGCAGTTCACCCGGGTGACGGCCGCCGCGCTCTGGAAGGATGGCTTTGTCTGGTCGTCAGACGATGGCACGAAGACCGCGGTCTCGTCCGCGCAGGTGCAGTCGAGCAAATTGCTGCTCCGCTGGCTCGACTGGCTGGTGATCGTCGTCTACCTCGGCGGCATGATCGGCATTGGCCTGTACTTTTACCTGCGTGAAAAGCGCAATTCGACCGCGAACTTCTTCGTCGGCGGCCGCAGCATTCCATTCTGGGCCGCGGGCGTGAGCCTGTATGCCGCGAACACCAGCTCGATCAGCTTCATCGCCATTCCAGCGAAGGCCTTCGAGAGCAACTGGCAGTACATGACGAACAACCTCATCGCGGTGTTCGGCCTGATGTTCGTCGCCGTGTGGATCGTGCCGCTGCTGCGCCGGCTGGACCTGATGTCGGTGTTCTCGTATCTGGAAACCCGTTTCCATCCCGCCATCCGCATGATCGCCAGCGCACTGGCGATCCTCACCCAGCTCGGCAGTCGCATGAGTGTGATCCTGTTCCTGCCGGCGCTCGCCATCGCCACGATCACCGGCATCAGCACGACGCTCAGTGTGATCCTGATGGGCGGCTTCACCATCATCTACACCGCCATGGGCGGCATGAAGGCCGTAATTTGGACCGATGTCGTGCAGGTGATCGTGAAGATGGGCGGTGCGATCTTCGCCATCGGCTTCATCATCTGGCACCTCCATGGCGGCTTCGGCGAGTTCCTCGGCACGGCCATGGCCGATCGCAAGATGCATCTGCTCGATTTCAGCTTCGACCTGACCAAGGCGACGGTGTGGGGTTTCCTGTTCCTCGTGCTGTTCGACGTCGTACTGACGTTTCCGAAGGACCAGGTGCTGATGCAGCGCACGCTGTCCACGCCCTCGGCCAAGGAAGCGGGCCGCTCGATCTGGGCTTTCGCGGCGATCATGATCCCGGGTGGCCTGGTCTTCTACATGATCGGCACGGCGCTCTTCGTCTTCTACAAGGCGCATCCGGAACGAATGAACCCGATGCTGCCGATCGATGCCACGTTCCCKCTGTTCATCGCGGCGGAACTGCCGATGGGCGTGACCGGGCTGATCGTGGCGGGCATTTTCGCCGCGGCGATGGCGACGCTCTCCGGGATCATGAACAGTGTCGCCACCCTGGTCTCGGTCGACTTCTACGATCGCCTGGTCAAGGACCGCACGCCCAAGCAGAGCGTCATCTTCGCCGAGATCAGCACGGTCGTCATCGGGCTGATCGGTATCGGACTGGCGCTGCTGCTGTCGCGATTCGACGTGCACTCGCTGTTCGACGTGTCGATCGAGCTGGCGGGATTGCTCGGCGGCGGTTTCGCCGGCGCCTATACGCTGGGCATGTTCACCCGCCGTGCCAACTCGCCGGGCGTGGCGATCGGTATCGCATCGAGCACGGCGCTGACCTTCGTCGCCTGGGTGTTCAAGCTGGTCCACCCTTATTTCTACCTGGCGATATCGATCTGCCTCTGCATCGTGATCGGTTACATCGCCAGCCTGTTTTTCCCGGCACCCACGCGTTCGCTAAGCGGACTGACGATTCATYGCGATCGTGACGGTGAATGACCTACCATGGCGCTCACCTGCCGACCGCCAGTGAGATGACGTGGAAACCCAGTTCCTCAATACCTTCATCACCGTCGCCGATCACGGGTCGATGGCAGCGGCCGCGCGACTGCTCAATATCACCCCCGCTGCTGTGGCGCAGCAAATTCGCACACTGGAGCGCGAGATCGGCGCGACGCTGATCGCGCGTGTCGGTCGCACGGTCAGTGTCACCGAAGAAGGCTCGCGCATCCTGCAGCGTTCGCGCGATGTCCTGCGCAACGTGGCCGACCTGCGCAGCGTCGCCAACGAGAGTGGCGTGTCGGGCGAGCTACGGCTCGGCGCGTGTCCGACAGCGCTCGCCGGTATGCTGCCGGACGTTCTCGCACGCATGGTCGAGACCTTCCCGCGGATCAATGTCTTCATCAAACCAGGCTATTCGGTCGATCTCTACAACGATGTGGAGAAGGGCGACCTCGATGCCGCCGTCGTGCTCCAGGCCCCGTTTCCCTTACCGAAGACCTGCGAGTGGCAGCTGCTGCGCGAGGAGCCCTTGATCGTGTTGGCGCCGCGTGCGCTGGCGGGGCGCGATCCGCACGAACTGCTCGCCACCGAGCCGCTCATCCGCTACGACCGCAACCAGTGGGGTGGCCGTCAGGCCGACGATTACCTGCGTGCCCATGGCATCGTCCCGCGCGAGCGCTTCGAGCTCAATGCACTCAACGCGATCGCGGTGATGGTCGACCGCGGCCTTGGCGTGTCGCTGGTTCCTGATTG
Source organism: Luteibacter sp. P1_D3 (assembly GCF_056406135.1). Classification (NCBI taxonomy): domain Bacteria; kingdom Pseudomonadati; phylum Pseudomonadota; class Gammaproteobacteria; order Lysobacterales; family Rhodanobacteraceae; genus Luteibacter; species Luteibacter sp. P1_D3. Next base: position 42,818 of record NZ_JBFUAT010000017.1, read on the forward strand.
GGCAAAGCCCTGGCCGGAAGGCCTCGATCTGGTTCGCATGCCGTTGCCGAATCCGTCGGAACCGCGCCGCATCGGCATCGTCTGGTCGCGCTCCAGCGTGCGCGTGCGGTTGGTCACCGTGTTGCTCCAGGAGAGTCGCAAGGCGATGGCGGCGATGGCCTCGCCGTGACGGCGAATGTGTCATGCATGTTGCGTCGCCGCATAGTTTTGCTTGGTTCGTAAGCAACAAAAACTAGTCTCTGAACATACCCGCCCTCGGTTTCTTGCCTTGCCGTAAGCGCATAGGCTCACCACCACCGAGATGAAGGTCAGTGGCGCGCCGGGGAGGGCGCAGCCAACGCAGCAGACAGTTTCTTGCCCGGGCGCGCCGTCACAGGGGGCACGCMGCACCCGCCCGCTTGGGCGATCGATCCAACGGCAACACGGACCCGACATGATCAAACCACTTTCCGCCGCGATCGGCAGCATCCTGCTGGTCTCCTTCTTCGCCACCAGCGCCCACGCGCAGGACTCGACTTCGCCCACCGACGCGCCGAGCACGCCGAAGGCCGCAAAAAAGAAGGACGACAAGAACAACGACCAGCCGGTGAACCTCGACCAGGTGGTCGTGACCGGCGTGCGTACGCCGAAGGCGATCGACGAGATCCCCGGCGCCATCACGGTGGTCAACAAGGAAGAGATCGCCCACACGCTGCTGGTGACCGAAGACGCGACGGCCGTGCTGGCGCGCTCGGTGCCGGGCTATGCGGAATCGTCCCAGGCCATGAGCAACACCGGCGAAACGCTGCGCGGACGGATTCCGCTGCGCCTGTTCGACGGTGTGCCCCAGGGCTCGCCGCTGCGCGAAGGCACCCGCAATGGCACCTTCACCGACATGGGTATCGTCGGCCGGATCGAAGTCATCAACGGCCCATCGGCCTCGGAAGGCATCGGCGCGGCGGGCGGCATCATCAATTACCTGTCGAAGACGCCGACAAAGGAAGGCAACGAGACGACCATCACCACGCGCTACCAGACCCAGGGCAAGTCGGACAGCGGCAGCTGGAAGACCGGCGTGACGTTTGCGCGCAAGGAGGCCAGCTACGATGTACTGCTGGCCGGTTCCTACATCGATCGTGGCATGACCTACGACGGCAACGGTCGCCGCATCGGCCTCAATACCTCGGGCTCGCTGGCTGACTCGACCTCGAGCAACCTGTTCGCCAAGCTCGGCTACAACTTCGGTGAGGGTGACGACCAGCGCCTCCAGGCGACCTTCAGCAAGTTCAAGATCACCGGCAAGGGCGATTACATCCAGGTGCTCGGCTGCCGTGGTCCGACGGACGACCCGCCGTGCGCCACGCCGCGCACGAACACCTCCGAGCGGGGGCACATCGACGGCTCGCGGGACGCGTTCAACGACTTCAAGCAGTACAGCGCCGAGTACACCAACAAGAACCTGTTCGGTGGTGCGCTCGACATCAACGTCTACAAGGCCGACCAGGCCATGCGCTACCTGCCGGAGAACACCGAGGACAAGCAGGATCCGCTCATCGCACCGCTGAATACCCTGTTCGACCAGTCCGAGATCACCGCCAAGAAGCGCGGCATTCGTACCTCCTGGACCCGCCCCGACTTCCTCGTCACCGGCCTGGAACTGCACACCGGCGTCGACGTGGCCCGCGACGAGGCGCAGCAGCGCCTGGCGCTGACCGACCGTCTCTGGGTACCACCGATGATCTACAACAGCGTCGCGCCGTACGCGCAGCTGTCGTACGACATCGGTCAATTCACCATCAGCGGCGGGTATCGCCGCGAAAGCGATCGCCTCACCGTGGACAGCTACACCACCACGTATTACCGCAATCGCGTGTTCGTCCAGGGTGGCAAGCTGTCGTACAAGGAGAATTTGCGCAACATCGGCGGCATCTGGCGTTTCAACGACGAGTGGTCCGCGTTCGCTTCCTACAGCGAAGGCTTCACGCTGCCCAACATCGGTATCCCGCTGCGCAATATCAGCATACCGGGGCAGTCCGTGAGCAGGATCAGCGACCTCAACGCGATCATCTACAAGAATAACGAATTCGGCTTCAACTGGCGGGGTGACCGTGGTGCCTTCGGCGCCACGCATTACATCTCGAAGTCGCCGTTCGGTTCGTCGCTGGCGATCGATCCGAACACCAGCGACTTCATTCTCTCGCGTGCGCCGGTGCGAATCGAGGGTACCGAGTTGACCGGTGAGTGGCGCTTCAACCCCGACTGGAAGGCCACGGCGATTTACTCGCATATCACCGGCAAGACGGCGTTCTGGTCGCAGGATCCGGCGGGCAACTACGGCGCGGGCGCGCTCAAGAAGCCCCTCGGTGTTCTCGATATCAACCCGGACAAGCTGGCCTACGCGGTGACCTGGAACTACTCCCCCCACGGTGACGCCACCCTCGGGGCTACCTCCTTGTTCGGTCGGCATGTGTCGGGCAATGACACGCGAGCTTACGACGGCGCGACCTTCAGCTACAGCGAGCGCACGCACGGCTACACCTTGTTCGACCTCGGTGTGAACTACGACCTGGAACGTTACGGCAAGCTTTCGCTTGGCGTGGAGAACCTGCTCGACAAGCAGTACATCCTCAGCTGGTCGCAGCTGGCGGGCTACCAGAACTACTGGTCGGGCCGTGGCCGCGTCACCTCGCTGACGTACACGATCACGCTGTGACGGACCGATCGACCTGGCAGAGCCGCGCCGCGCGCGCGGCTTTGTCGTGCCTGGGTTTCCTGTGGTGCGCCTCGACCGCCGTCGCGGCGGAGGCGTGGCGTGCCGACACACTCGATCCGTTGCATGCGTTCATGCGTGATGCCACCGGCAGTGACGGCTATCTCGGTGGCGTGACCCTGGTCATGCACGACGGACGCATCGTCGACGTCGGGACCTACGGCTACGAAGACCTGGCACGCATCCGGCCGATGCGCCGCGACGCGATCTTCCGCATCTACTCGATGACCAAGACCGTCACCTCCGTGGCGGTCATGATGCTCGTGGAGGAGGGCAAGGTATCGCTCGATACGCTGCTGGCCGATCTGTTGCCGGGTTTCGATCATCCGCAGGTCATGGCCGGCGGTACGGCAGCCACACCGCTGCTGCGGCCGGCGTCGCGCCAGCTCACTCTGCACGACCTGCTGACCCACACCTCGGGCTACCCGGCCGGTCTCGCTGGTGAGGGCGAGGCGGTCAAGCTCATGGAGCGTATCGACCCTCATGCCGCAGGCGACCTGGCGGATTTCGCGCAGCGGATGAGTCGGGTGCCGCTCGCCGCCGACCCCGGCACGCGCTTCGGTTATGACGGCGCCTCACTCGAACTGGTGGCGCGGGTGGTCGAAGTCGTCTCGAAGCGCCCGTTCGCAACATTCCTGCAGGAACGGATCTTCGGGCCGCTCGGCATGCAGGACACGGGCTTCCGTGTTCCTGCCGGCCATCGCGATCGCGTCGTCGACATCACGCGCATGGCGGACAACGGTCATCTGGTCATCGCCGACGGTCCGAGCGCCGCCCATCCCGGCGAACCGCTGAATCGCTACATGAGCGGGGCAGGGGGGCTGTATTCCACCGCGGACGACTACGGGCGGTTCGCGCAGATGCTGCTCGATGGCGGCCGATACGGCGACCATGTCCTGCTCGGCCGCAAGACCGTCGAGCTGATGATGCGCAATCACCTGGGCATGCTCGACCCTCCGGTGACGCAGTTCAGCGCCGGCGAGGGCTTCGGTATCGGCGGCTACGTCGTGATCGACCCCGCGCGGCGCGGCCAGCTCGGTTCGGTTGGCCAGTACGGCTGGGCCGGCGCCGCCTCCACGACGTATACGATCGACCCGCAGGAGCATCTCGTCGCCATCCTCATGCTCCAGCACCTGCCTCGCGACGATGGCCGCAAGGACCTTCCGCGCCTCGCGCGGCCGTTCTACGACCTCGTCTACCATGCCCTTCCATGACCCCCAGGTTTCCCGCCATGCATGCTTCCCCTGACGAACACGACGAACCGGCTCGGGTGACCCACGAGTACAAGTTCTCCCACGTCACCACCGGCCGTTACCTGCCAACGCCGGGCCGGGCGCCCGGCTGGCCGTTCGCCGAGATCGGTCATTGGAAGATGGATGTCGACGGCACCGCGGATGACTGGGTTCGCGAGCTGCGCGACTGGCGTCGTGAGCACCTCACGCGCATCGGTTACGACGACGCCAACTATCGTCGTCCCGAGCTGCAGTGGGCGCAACGCAACTTCGTCCACGCGCAAATGATGGTCGAGGACCGTTACTTCTACGATCCGGTCGCCGGACGCTACACCGTCGACCGCTACCTGGACGACCTCGAAGCCCGTTTCGGCGGGATCGACAGTGTCCTGATCTGGTTCGTCTACCCCAACATCGGCATCGACGATCGGAACAAGACCGACCTTGCGTACGATCTGCCGGGTGGTCTGGATGGTTTGCGCGTCGCCGTGGACGACTTCCATCGTCGTGGCGTCCGCGTGTTCCTGCCGACCATGCCCTGGGACAACGGTACGCGTCCTGCGGAGGAGAGCGACTGGGACGCCATGGCGAAGCTGGTCGCCGCGGTCGGCGCCGATGGCATCAACGGCGATACCTATAACGGCGTACCGCGGGCGTTTTTCGATGCCTGCGACGCGGCGGGCCGGCCGGTCGTGTTGCAGCCGGAATCGACGATCAGCGCCGAAGAGCAGCTGATCTGGAACGTGCAGAGCTGGGGCAAGAAGGCACCGAACGAGGTCATCCCACCGGTCGCCAAGTTCAAGTGGCTCGAACCGCGCCACATGATCAATTACGAGAACCGCTGGGGGCGCGATCGTAACCACGATCTCCAGTACATCTTCTTCAACGGCATCGGCTACAACGCCTGGGAGAACGTGTGGGGCATCTGGAATGGCCTGACGCCGCGCGATGCGGAGTCGCTCCGCCGCATCGCCGCCATCGAACGGCAGTTCGCGCCGGCATTGGTGAGCATGGACTGGCGCCCGTACGAGCGCACACTGCAGGCCGGCGTGTTCGCCAGCCGCTTTCCCACCGAAGGGTTCACGCTGTGGACCCTGGTGAACCGTCAGGAATACGTGATCGCCGGCGAGCAGCTTGCGGTGCCACATGTCGAAGGCACCCGTTACATCGATGTCTGGAACGGTGTCGAACTCACGCCGCGGCTGCATGACGGAAAGGCGGTGCTGCCCTTCCTGCTGGAAGGACGTGGTTTCGGTGCGGTGGTGGCACTTGCCGCCGGTGCCTCGGTCGAAGGCCTGGACGGCTTCCTGAAGACGATGCGGGACGCTGCCGTCACCCCGCTGGCGTCCTTGTCCTCGACATGGCGGAGCCTGCCGCAGACCATGCGTCCCGTCACGGCGACCGTGCGCGTGGCCACGGCGCCACAAGGCATGCTGACGATTCCTGCCGGGCCGTTCGACTTCATCGTCGGCGGTGTCGAGATCGAAGGACAGACCTGGGACGGTAACGACGTGCAGTACCCGTGGGAAGACAGCGCGCGTCGCGGCCATCGCCGGCACATGCAGATGGAGTCCTTCCACATCGACCGTACGCCGGTCACCAACGCACATTACGCCGCCTTCCTCGACGAGTCTGGCTGGCGCCCGCTGGACGCGCATAATTTCCTCCGCCATTGGGTGGACGGTAAGCCGCCGGTCGGGTGGGAGAACAAGCCGGTCACCTGGGTGGGCATCGAGGATGCACGCGCCTATGCCGCGTGGGCGGGCAAACGCCTGCCGCACGAGTGGGAATGGCAGTACGCCGCACAGGGTGGCGACGGGCGTCGCTACCCGTGGGGTAACGACTGGCGGGAGGATCTCGTGCCGACCGTGAATCGCGGGCGGCAACTGCGTGCCCCGGCCGACGTGGAGGCGTTCCCGCAGGCAGCCAGTCCTTTCGGCCTGCTCGACCTGGTCGGCAACGTCTGGCAGTGGACCGACGAATTCCTCGACGAACACACGCGCGCCGCCGTGCTGCGTGGCGGCAGCAGCTACCAGCCACAGACCTCGCATTGGTATTTCCCCCAGGCGTATCGTCTGGATCAGCACGGAAAGTACCTGCTGATGTCACCCGGCAAAGACCGCTCCGGCTGTGTCGGCTTCCGTTGCGTGGTCGATGCTCCATGAGGGTCGACACTCACTTCGACGGCCTGCTCGGCGACGCACTGGCGGCGAACCTCCAGGGGCGGCTGTCACATTTCATCGTGGACGAACACAGTCCGGCGATCGCCTTGTTCGCACCCGAACGCCGTGCACTGAACGACGAAGGCGATTGGTACGGCGAGCATGCCGGCAAATGGCTGGTCGCCGCCTCGCGGGCCGCGGCACGGTGCGGTGACGAGGCGCTTCGCGCACGTGTACTGCGCGTTGCCGATTACCTGGTTTCGATCCAGGAAGACGACGGCTATCTCGGCACGTACGCGCCCAGTCGCCGCTTCATGGTCGCGCAGCCACCGAAGCCGGTGAGCTGGAACGGCGAGCCGAGCGTGCGCACCTGGGATATCTGGACCCATGCTTACCTGATGCTCGGGTTGCTGGAGGTCCACCGTCATTTCGGTGGTTCGCGCTATCTCGACGCGGTACGCCACATCGGCGATCTCTGCCTGCACACCCTGTCGTCGGGCGGCATCGATATCACCGACCTGGGCAATCACTTCGGCATGTCGGCGACGGTGCTGCTGGATCCCGCCGTGGACCTGCATCTGGCGACCGGCGATCCGCGATATCTGGAGCTGGCCCGGCTTGTCCTTCGGCAGGCGGATGCCCATCCGCCACTGGCGTTGCTGAGCCAATGCCTTGCAGGGACGGACGTCGCCTTCATCGCGACCGGCAAGGCGTATCAGCTGGCCTGGAATCTCGTCGGGATGGCCAAGCTTCATCGCGTCACGGGAGAGCCGGCACTCCTGCGCGCGGTGGAGAACGCCTGGCGCAGCATCCGCGATCACCACCTGACACTGGGTGGCGGGCCATGGGGCGGCGTCGCCCATCGTTCCCGCGAAGTGTTCAATGCACCCGGCGCCTTCATTCCCGAAGCCTACGTGGAAACCTGTTCCACGCTCGCCTGGATCCAGCTCAATCGCGAGTTGTTGCAGATCACCGGCGAGGCGCGTTACGCCGAGGAGATCGAACGCTCCGCCTACAACGACCTGCTCGCTGCCCAGGCGCCCGATGGCGAGGACTGGTGCTACTACGTGTTCCCCAACGGTCGGCGCGTGCACACGACGTACTGGCGTTGCTGCAAGTCGAGCGGCGCCATGGCGGTCGAGGAGCTGCCGGATATCGCGACGATCGCACGGGATCCGCGAACGCTGGATATCAACATCTACGGTCCGAGTCAGTCGTCGGCCTTGCTCGAGGGAGCGGGTCGCGTGCGGCTGACCCAGTCCACCGCGTGGCCCTATCCCGATGACATCCGCATCACGACGTCCCTGGAGGAGCCGGCACACTTCGCGTTGCGCTTGCGGGTGCCCAGCTGGGCCGAGGGTGCGGCGTTATCGGTCAACGGCGAAGACGCAGGCGTGCCGGTGACCCCCGGGCACTATGCCGTCATCAACCGTGAGTGGCATGAAGGTGACATGGTCGTTGCTCACTTTCCCGCACAACCCATCCTGCATCGGGCCAGTCATCGCAACGTCCAGGAATCGCGGGCGCCGGACGGCAGTGCGGTGCACCAGGAGGTATTGCATGTCGACTATGTCGGTGTCACCTGCGGTCCGCTGGTCTATGCCACGGATCTCATCGACGGCTTCAAGACCAGCGAGACCGTAAAACTACCGGAGGGGGCACAGGCACTCTGGCTTACGCTGCTCCCACGGGAGCACGACGAAGCGCCTGTCATACGACTGGACCCTGGCTATCGCACGCCCCTGCGTTTCACGCCGTATTTTTCGGCGGGAGGGCGGCGTGACGGTGCATGGCGACTGACCTGGTTATCGCTGGCTCCGGAACGATCCTTGTAGATTCAAACAAGTTTTTCTGCTGCCTGAACATATCCCGCCGGGGTGTTTCCCGCTCCCCGCGTCCGGCACAGTGAAGGCACGGAAACGGGATATGGCACCTGTGGATAACGAGGCACGCATGGAAACACCGACATCGTCCCCCCGCGCGCCCTCGGGCCCCCTCGCCGGCATCCGGGTACTGGATATCAGTGCTTACATCGCCGGCCCCTACGGCTGCACGCTGCTGGCCGACCAAGGGGCGGACGTCATCAAGATCGAACCGCCCGGCGGGGACAATCTGCGCCAGTATCCGTCGACGCTGGTCACGGAAAGTCGCGCCTTTCTCGGCGTGAACCGGAGCAAGCGCGGCATCGTGCTGGATCTGAAAAATCCGTCGGATCATGCGGCGCTGCTGCGTCTGGTGCGCGAGGCCGACGTGCTCGTGCACAACTTCCGCCCCAGCGTACCGGCGCGCCTGGGTATCGATCACGACCGCCTCAGCTTGATCAATTCACGCCTGATCTATTGCGCGGTCACCGGTTACGGCGACCAGGGCCCGATGAAAGACAAGGCCGGCTACGACCAGGTGCTGCAGACGATGACCGGGATGTCGACGCTGCAGGGCAAGCGTGGGGGTCCGCCGGAGGTCATCTTCGGTTCCGTGGTGGATTATTACGCCGCCGCCTTGCTCGCCGCTGGCGTGTCCTCGGCGCTGTATGAGCGCGAACGCAGTGGCCTGGGCCAGTACGTGGGTGTCTCGCTGCTGCGCAGTGCGTTGACGATGCAGTCGGCGCGGATGATCTGGGCCGATGGCGAATCGCTGGATATCGGCCGGGACATGCGCTCGGGAGGCGTGACCGGCATTCATCCGACGCGCGAGGGCTATATCTACATCTCGGCCAATACGCCGCACTTCTGGAAGGCGCTTTGCGAGCGCACGGGACTCCAGTCCCTGTTCGACGATCCGCGCTTCGACACCGTGCGCAAGCGCGCGGAACACCATGAAGAAATCGTGCCTAAGCTGCATGCGGCGCTCGCCTCGCGCACGGCGATCGAGTGGGAAACGTTGTTCGGTGACGCCGTGCCCAGCGCTGCCGCGCGTCGAATCGAAGACATGTTCGACCATCCACAGGTCACCGCCGAAGGTCTCGTCGCTACGTTCGAACACCCCGTGGTCGGCCAGTACCGGGGCGTCAATCATCCCATCCATTTCGGCCGCACGCCCGCGCCCGAACCCTTCGCCGCGCCGACGCTCAACCAGCACGAGTCGCTGCTCGAGGGCAACATTCCGTGACCCCATGAGGGAGCCGCTTCAGCGGCGAGAAACCAACGGAGCGGAGGAGCTGCAACGTCAATCGCCGATAAATCGGCTCCTACAGGAGCGGGGCGAGGTAGGGGGCGGTACGACTCTCCTTTGAGCGCGCGACCTCACCGGGCGTACCGGCGGCGACGATCCGTCCGCCCTGGTCGCCTGCGCCGGGGCCCACATCGATCACCCAGTCGCTACCCGCGACGACGCGCATTTCGTGCTCGACGACGATGACGGTATTGCCTGCGTCGACGAGGCCTTGCAACTGTGCGACGAGCTTGTCGACGTCGGAAGGATGCAAGCCCGCCGTGGGTTCATCCAGGACATACACGCTGCTCCCGCGCTGGGCGCGCTGCAGTTCGGTCGCCAGCTTGATGCGCTGGGCTTCGCCGCCGGAGAGCTCGGTTGCCGGCTGGCCCAGGCGCAGGTAGCCCAGGCCGATGTCGCGAAGAAGAAGGAGTGACTTCAGCACGTTGGCTTCGTCGGCGAAGAACGCGCAGGCTTCATCCACGGTCATGCCGAGCACCTCGGCGATGTTCCTGTCATTCCAGCGGACGGCCAGGGTCTGCTCGTTGTAGCGCGCGCCGTGACAGGTCGGGCAGGGCGCATAGACACTTGGCATGAACAGCAGCTCGACGCTGACGAAACCCTCGCCCTCACAGGTTTCGCAGCGACCCTTGGCCACGTTGAAGGAGAAGCGGCCCGCGTCGTAACGCTTCGCCTTTGCCGCCTTGGTCGATGCGAACAGCTTGCGCACGTGGTCGAACAATCCCGTGTACGTCGCAAGATTCGAACGTGGCGTACGTCCAATCGGCTTCTGGTCGACCTGGATGAGGCGGGTGACGGCGTCGGCACCAGAATGGATATGGCCGGTCGTCCGGGTGACGACGCTGGGCTCCAGCTCGTCGTTCTCGTCCTCGACCACGCGCGGCTCGTGGCCAAGGTGTTCGCCGAGCAGTTCCACGAGCGCCTGGCTGACCAGACTCGACTTGCCCGAGCCAGACATGCCCGTCACCGAGGTAAAGACACCGAGTGGGAACCGTGCCGTCAGGCGATGCAAATTGTTGCGCGTCACGTTGCGCAGCTCGAGCCAGCCGCGTGGCTCGCGAGCCGTGCGTTTTGCGACGCCGACGCCCCCGAACAGGTAGCGTGCGGTATGCGAAGCGGCCACCTCGGCCAGCCCAGCCGGTGGGCCGCTATAGAGGATCTCGCCACCCTTCTCGCCCGCATCCGGACCGACATCGACCAGCCAGTCGGCGCGGCGCATCATGTCGAGATCATGTTCGACGACAAAGATCGAGTTTCCCGACGCCTTCAATTGTCCCAGTGCATTGAACAGCGCTTCACCGTCGGCAGGGTGCAGTCCGGCGGATGGCTCGTCGAGCACATACACCACGCCAAACAGGTTGCTGCGTATCTGCGTGGCAAGGCGCAAGCGCTGCAGTTCGCCCGGTGAAAGGGTAGGGCTGCTGCGGTCCATCGACAGGTAGCCCAGTCCGAGCGACTGCAGCGTGCCGATGCGTGCGATGAGATCCTGGGCGATGCGTTGCGCGGCGATACGCTTCTCTTCCGAGAGGTTTGGCGTGCGCCGCACGTCCGACGAGCCTTCGTGCCCCAGGCCGCCAGCGGCCACCCGGCGCGCGATATCGCGCTTGCCCGCGGCGCGGCTCTGGGTCGTCTTGCCGCCTGCGGCGGCTTCGCCGAAACGACCCTCGGCCGCCGGACGGAGCGTCTCTACCAGGCGATCGAACGACATCGCAGACAAGCTGCCGATGTCGACGCCGGCGAACGTGACCGACAGCGCCTCACGCTTGAGCCGCTTGCCGTCGCAGACCGGACAGAGGCTACCGATCATGAAACGCGATACGCGCTTCTTCATCAACGGGCTTTGTGTCGTCGCGAAGGTGTGCAGCACGTAGCGTCGGGCACCCATGTAGGTACCCATGTAGCTCGGTTCGGTCTTGCGCTTCAGTGCCGCGCGTGTCTCGGCAGGCGTGAATCCCGCATATACCGGCGCGACTGGTTGCTCCTCGGTGAAGAGGATCCAGTCGCGCTGTTTCTTCGGCAGATCGCGCCAGGGAATATCTACGTCATAGCCCAGGGTGACCAGGATGTCGCGCAGGTTCTGCCCGTGCCACGCCGGTGGCCAGGAGGCGATGGCGCGTTCCCGGATGGTCAGCGAGGGGTCGGGCACCATGGTCTGCTCGGTCACCTCGTACACGCGGCCGAGGCCGTGGCAGTTCGGGCAGGCGCCTTGTGGCGTGTTCGGCGAAAAATCCTCGGCGAACAGCATCGGCTGCTTCGCCGGATAGCTGCCGGCACGCGAATACAGCATGCGTACCAGGCTGGAAAGCGTGGTGACGCTGCCGACCGATGAGCGCGTGCCCGGTGTACCGCGCTGTTGCTGCAGCGCCACGGCGGGTGGCAGGCCTTCGATCTCGTCCACGTCGGGCACGCCCACCTGGTCGATCAGGCGGCGGGCGTACGGCGCCACGGACTCGAAGTAGCGCCGCTGCGCCTCCGCGTACAGCGTGCCGAAAGCCAGCGAGGACTTGCCCGAGCCCGAGACGCCGGAAAACACCACCAGCGCATCGCGTGGCACGGCCACGTCGATGTTCTTGAGGTTGTGTTCGCGGGCGCCGCGAACCCGGACGAAGCCGTTGCCGGGTACGGCGGCGGGGGAGGTGGTTCGTTTCTTCATGGCGGGCATTATCGTCGGAACCGGTGCAGGTGCCGTGCATCCGCTGAAAGGAACGCGTGGTCAGTGGCGCAGCGCAGTCACCGCCAGGTCGACGATCTCCTTCGCACGACCGTCGATCACCGCCTTCATCATCCACAGGCTGAATCCCTTGGCCTGCTCCAGCGTGATCGTCGGTGGCATGACCAGCTCGAGCTTGTCGGTGACGACATCGACCACGGCTGGGCCATCGTGCGCGAAGGCCTGCACGAGGGCATCGCGCAGCTTCGCCGGGTCCTCCACGCGAACCGAGTAGATGCCCATCGCTTCCGCCACCTTGGCGAAGTCCGGGTTGTCGAGCGTGGTGCCGACGGGCAGGAAGCCACCGGCTTTCATCTCGATGTCCACGAAGCCGAGGAGACCGTTGTTGAAGATGACGATCTTCACCGGAAGCTTCGATTGCCGGATGGTCAACAGGTCGCCCATCAGCATGCTGAAGCCGCCGTCGCCGGACATCGAAACGACCTGTCGGCCCGGATAGGCCGTCTGTGCACCGATGGCCTGGGGCATGGCGTTGGCCATCGAACCGTGCAGGAACGAGCCCAGCAGCCGGCGCTCGCCGCCGAGCTTCAGGTAGCGTGCGGCCCACACCGTCGCCTCGCCGACATCGCAGGTGAATACCGCATCGTCGCTGGCGACCTCGCTGATCAGCGTCGCCAGCAGCTGCGGGTGAATGGGACGATGCGTGGAGGATGCGTTGGCCTGCGCATCGAGGCCCTCGCGTGCGTGCTTGTAGTGATCGCGTGCGGTATCCAGGTGAGCCGGATCGTGCGTGGCTTTCAGTCGGGGAAGCAGTCTGCCGATCGCGTCGCGCACGTCGCCGACCACACCCAGCGAAAGGCGGCAGCGCTTGCCGAGGTTTTCGCCGCGGATGTCGATCTGCACGATGTGCGCCTTGGTCGGATAGAACTGCCGGTACGGGAAGTCGGTGCCGAGCAGGAGCAGTACGTCGCAGGACTCCATGGCGTGATAGCCCGAGGAGAAGCCGATCAGCCCGGTCATACCGACGTCGTACGGATTGTCGTGCTCCACATGTTCCTTGCCGCGCAGGCTGTGCACGATGGGAGCCTTGAGCCGCTCGGCCAGGGCGAGCACCTCGTCGTGGGCACCGGCACAACCGGCTCCGCAGAACAGGGTGATCCGCTTGCCCTCGTCCAGAAGCGCAGCCAGCGCGTCGAGATCCTCGTCCGGTGCCGCCACCAGCGGCAACCGCGGAATCAGGTTGGCGGCAGGCAGGCGCTCGCCGGCGGCGCGCAGGGCGACATCGCCGGAGATGACGACGACGGCGACGCCCTGTTTGGTCACCGCTTCACGGATGGCCGTTTCGATGATGCGCGGCACGTGGTCCGGGTCGGTGACCAGTTCGACGTAGTGGCTGCATTCCTTGAAGAGAATCTGCGGGTGGGTTTCCTGGAAGTAACCCGAGCCCGTCTCGGTACTGGGAATGTGCGCGGCAATGGCCAGCACGGGCACGCGGCTTCGATGGCAGTCGAAGAGGCCGTTGATCAGATGCAGGTTGCCGGGGCCGCAGCTGCCGGCACACACGGTGAGTTCGCCGGTCAACTGGGCTTCGGCGCCGGCGGCGAAGGCGGCCACTTCCTCGTGCCTGACCGGCGACCAGGCGATAGTCCCGCGCTGGCGCAGCGACTCGGTAATGCCGTTGAGCGAATCGCCCACCAGGCCATAGATACGTTTGACACCTGCCACTTCGAGCGTCTCGACCAGTCGGTCGGCTACCGTTTTCATCGGGGATTCTCCACGGGGCGAAAGCCAGCAAAGCGTCGATGGTGGCCAAGAGCCGTCCATCTAGCTTGTAGAAAGCTCACGCGGTGGGGGTTAGCGGGCGTATCTCGCCGAGAACGTATCCAGGCCGGCCAGCGCTAAGCCATGTCGAAAGTTGGGCTAGCGGAGTGCCGGGCATGTCGTGTACGTTATGTTATAACATACACAAGGTCGGCGACTCATGAAATTACGAACGTCGTGTTTCCTCGCCCTGGCGCTGATGGCGGGGCACGCCGCAGCCGAAGAGCGGCACCTGGGTCCTCATGTCCATGGCCAGGCAACGCTCCAGGTGTCGGTCGATGGCCCGACGCTCGCGGTTGGTCTGAGTATTCCCGGCCACGATGCCGTGGGCTTCGAGCACCCGCCCACCAACGCCGAACAGACGGCCACGCTGGCGAAGGCGACGGAAACGCTCCGCGGCGGCACGTGGCTCGTGCCGGTGGCCGCGGCCGGATGCAAGGCACCTCCCGCCAAGGTCGTCGCCGACGGGTTCGACGCCAGCGCGAAACCCGGCGCTCACGGTGACTTCGACGTGACCTACCAGTTCACCTGTGCGAATCCCGAGCAACTCGCCTCGCTTGAAGTAGGCCTCTTCAAGGCGTTTCCGGCCTTGCAGCGTGTGGTGGTCGACATCGTCGGCGCCAACGGCGCGGCTGAGCAGATCCTCGATCACACGACGACGCGAGTGACGCTGTCCCCATGATTCCCTACACCGACGTTCCGCTGGTGTCGTGCCGCGGGCTGCAATTTCGCTGGCCCGGATCGGACACCACGTTGACGATGGATGACTTCACCGTGGTGCCGGGCGAGCGCATGTTTCTGTGCGGACCCAGTGGCAGTGGCAAGAGCACCCTGCTTGGCTTGCTCTCGGGCGTGCTGCGCGCCACCCACGGTGAAGTCACCGTGCTGGGTGTTCCGTTTTCCACGCTATCGGCGTCACGTCGCGACCGTTTTCGTGCGGAACACCTCGGTTACGTCTTTCAACAGTTCAACCTGCTGCCCTTCCTGAGCCCGGTCGAGAATGTCCTGCTGGGCTGCGCGTGGTCACCGAATCGCGCAGCACGTGCAGGCGCGACGCACCACGCGCGGCGTGACGAAGCGGTTCGGCTTCTCGATGCACTGGGCCTGACGGCGCAGCTCGTCGAACGCTCTCCCACCGGGAATCTCAGCGTTGGTCAGCAACAGCGCGTGGCGGTCGCCCGTGCCCTCATCGGCGGCCCGGGCCTGCTCATCGCCGACGAGCCGACGTCCGCACTGGACACGAACAATCGCGATGTCTTCCTTCGCCTTTTGCTCGCGGAGTGCACGCGGCACGGCACGGGCGTCGTCTTCGTCAGTCACGATATGAGCCTCGCCCGTCACTTCGACCGCGCCGTAAGTCTCGGCGACTGCCCGCCTTCGCAGATGGTGGCCTGACCGTGAACCTCATCTCGCTTGCACTGAAAAGTCTTCGCCAGCGTCGCACGGGGGTCCTCCTGACCGTGATCACCATCGCGCTGAGTGTCTTTCTTCTCCTGGGCGTGGAACGCGTCCGGGTCGATGCCCGACGGGGCTTTTCCAGCACCGTGTCGGGTACCGATCTTGTCGTCGGCGCTCGCTCCGGTCCGGTGAACCTGCTGTTGTATGCCATCTTCCATGTGGGGGAGGCGACCAATAACATCACCTGGAAAACCTACGAGGACATCCGGTCGATGCCGGACGTGGCGTGGACCGTGCCACTGTCCCTGGGCGATTCGCACCGCGGCTTTCGCGTCGTCGGTACCACGACGGACTTCTTCGCTCACTATCACTACGGGGCAAAGCAGGCCTTGTCGTTTGCCCAAGGTGCCGAATTCTCCGATCTCTATGACGCGGTGATCGGTGCGGAGGTGGCTCGTCAGCTGCATTACTCGGTGGGTGACAGCATCGTGCTCGCCCATGGTCTTGGCGGTCCCGCCAGTGCACTCCACGCGGACAAGCCGTTTCGCATCAAGGGCATCCTGGCGCCGACCGGCACACCGGTGGACGCCACGATCGCGGTGAGCCTCGAGGCTATCGAAGCGATCCATGTCGACTGGCGCGGCGGCATCCGGCTGCCCGGCATGGAAGCGAGCGCCGAGGCCGCCCGCCACATGGACCTGACACCCAAGGCCATTACCGCATGCCTGGTCGGACTCAAATCACGCCTTTCGTCGTTCGCGGTGCAGCAGGCGATCAACGAGTATCCCGATGAGGCCTTACTTGCCGTACTGCCCGGCGTCGCCCTCGGTGAACTCTGGCATCTGATCGGCACCGCGGAGAATGCGCTTCGGGCCGTCAGCGTGATGGTCGTGCTGGTCGGCATGTCGGGCATGCTCACCGCACTTCTGGCCATGTTGAACGAGCGCCGCCGCGAGATGGCCATTCTCAGGGCGGTCGGCGCCTCGGCGCGCACCGTCTTCGCGCTTCTGGTGATCGAAAGCACCTTGCTGACGACGTTCGGCGCGCTTCTTGGCTGCCTGCTTTTGTTCGGTGTCGTCGCCATCGGGCACGACTATCTGTTGGCCAATGCGGGCCTCGTCCTGGAGCTGGCGCCGTCGGCCACCGAGTGGTGGTTACTCGCTGCCGTCATCGTCCTAGGCGTGTTCGCCGGCGCGATTCCCGGCGCAATCGCCTATCGACGCTCGCTCGTCGATGGCTTGCAGGTGCGTCTGTGAAGCGCGGCTTCGTGACCGGATGGTTTCATGCGGCGGCGTTGCGGGCCGTGCTGTCGGCAGCGCTGTTGGCAACGCTACTGGCCGGATGTTCCGGGTCGTCGGGCGAGGGCGTCGCGGGCGTACCAGCCTCAGGCGCTACCAGCGCGCTCGCCCAGGCGCAGGCCGAAGCCGATAAAGGTCGCGCCCAGCGGGCAGCGGCCGGTGCGGCGGGTATCGCCGCGGCCAATGCCTACGCGGCAGCGCACGGTGTGTCGAAAGCGGCCGCCCCCGCGAACACGGATCTGCTTGGTCCCCCCGATGAAAACGGCTTTGCCGATCTGGACTGGACGCGGATGGTGCCGCCGGAGGATTTCAAGGCGCTCGAGAATGCACCGCCCGTACTGCATGTCGGCAACCAGCGCATGAAGCAGATCGGCACGCTGCATACCGTTGACGCGCTCAATGGCGCAAAGGTTCGATTGTCGGGCTATGTCGTGCCGCTCGAATCCGATGGTGAGGGGAACATGGTGGAGTTCTTTTTCGTGCCGTTCTACGGCGCGTGCATCCATGTCCCTCCACCGCCGCCGAACATGCTCGTGCATGTGCGGTTGGCCCACGGGATTCCCACGCCAAGCCTCTACGACCCTTTGACGCTCAAGGGTGTGATGCACACCCAGGTCACCGAGAACGCGCTGGCAGCATCGGCCTATGCCGTGGACGACGGCACGCTGGAGCCTTACAGCAATACCGATGACGACCGCCTCCGTCGTGCGTTCGAATAAGACCGTTCTACCGCAGGAAAACCGCATGAATACCATTGCATCCGTGAGAACCGCCGCGCTGCCGGTGACCGTGCTTTCCGGGTTTCTCGGCGCCGGGAAGACTACCCTGCTCAATCATGTCCTGCGTAACCGCCAGGGTCTTCGCGTTGCCGTGATCGTCAACGACATGAGCGAAGTCAACATCGACGCCGGCCTGGTGCGCAATGGCGGCGCGGAGCTCAGCCGTACGGAGGAGAAGCTCGTCGAGTTCTCCAATGGCTGCATCTGCTGCACGCTGCGCGACGATCTGATGCAGGAGGTGCGTCGTCTCGCGGCGGAAGACCGGTTCGATTACCTGCTCATCGAATCGACCGGCATCTCCGAGCCGCTGCCGGTGGCGGCGACGTTTCACGTGCGCGATGAGGCCGGCTTTTCCCTCTCCGATGTCGCGCGGCTGGACACCATGGTGACGGTCGTCGACGGAAGGAGCTTCCTCCGCGATTTCTGCTCGAGCGACAGTCTCGAGCAGCTTGGTGAAGTGGCCGGCGAGGGCGACGAACGCTCGCTGGTGACGTTGCTGACCGAACAGGTCGAGTTTGCGGATGTCATCGTCGTCAACAAGTGCGACCAGCTCGACGATGAGGCGCGACACGAGGTAAGGCGTGTGCTTCGCGCCCTCAACCGGGACGCGCACCTGGTCGATGCCGAACACGGCGAGGTCGATCTTGCGTCGATCCTGGCGACGGGACGCTTCGACTACGAACGCGCCCAGCGTGCGCCTGGCTGGGTGAAGGAACTGATGGGTGAACACACGCCGGAGACCGAGGCGTACGGGATCACCAGCTTCGTCTACCGGAACACGCGGCCGTTTCATCCCGAACGCTTCATGGACATCCTCAACGCAGGCATTCCCGGCGTGCTGCGTGCGAAGGGCTATTTCTGGCTCGCCAGCCGGATGGACTGGGTCGGCAGCCTCGCCATTGCCGGTGGCGCCACCGAGTCCCTGGCGGGCGGGCACTGGTGGGCCAGCCGTCACCGCGTGAACGAGGGGCTGAAGAAGCCCTTCGCCCTGGGCGACCTGGGCGTTGCCGCGCCGGACGCGAACGAGTTACCCCGTGAGGGTGAGCGCCGTGCCTTGCTCGACATCTGGCATCCGAGGTTCGGCGACCGCCGCCAGGAACTGGTCCTCATTGGCGTCGACATGCCGGAGGCCGAGATCCGCGAGGCGCTCGATGCCTGCATTCTGCAGGACGAGGAGTTCATGCATGGGCCCGAGGCGTGGCAGCGAATGCAGGACCCGTTCCCCTCCTGGTCGCTGGCGGAGCGCTGATTCGCGGTGCGTGCCTTGCTGACTCATCCCCGGTGGTTGCTTCTCGTGGCAGGCGTGTTGACCGCCTTCGTGCTCGTGCTCGTCGCGAGAAGGGCACCGAACGGCATCGACCACGCGGCTACGGTGGTCGACGTCCCGCGCCCGGTGGCGTCGACCCCTGATGCGACGGCTGTCCTGGCGCCACGTGTCGTCGCAGGTGACGCGCTGACGGCGATCGGTCCCTCGCTGGTCACCACGCCTGAGGCGGCCTATGACGTGGTGTTCCTCACCGTGGCGGCAGCGTATGGGCGCTGCGCGCCGACTCACGCCCACGAGTTCGGTGCGATGGCGGCGCGTGCCCGACTGCCGGTGCTGGCGGGACTGACCAGCGTGCTCGGGCCGCATACCGGCAGTCGCGCGGCCTTGCTTGCCGGTATCCGCGAGCTCGCCGCCCGCGTGCCCTGTAACGGGCCGTTCGATCTGTCGATCGGACCCTTTCGTCAGCGCGTGACGATCCAGGCCTATGCCGCCTCGTTYCCCGACAGCTACTTCGAACCGGATCTAACCACCGCACCGGCGGCGTTCGCAGGTCGCACGCTTGCCGAGCGCGCCAGCGATTCGTGCAATGGCGTCGCCTACGCTGTCCTGCCGCTCGATGCGCCGCGTGCCTGGCAATGCACCTCCCTGCGCGCGGAAGCGCGCCACCGTATCTCCGCGTTATGTGGCGGCTCGGCCGATGCGGCCGCCCAACAGATCCATGACGTCGTGACGCGACTTCCGTCGACGTGCCAATGACTTCCTTCGCACCCCGCTCAACCTCAGGACGCCTGCCTTGAACCTGTCCAAGAACCTCTCCCGTTCGCTTCTCGCTACCGCGCTGACGATCGCCCTGGCGCCGTCGGTCCAGGCCGAACCTCCTGCGAAGGGAACCTACAGCAGCTTACCTAGCGAGACACCGGCGCACTTCACACCGGTGCACGATGCCTTCGACTACGAAGCCCGCGATGTGATGATTCCGATGCGTGACGGCGTGAAGCTTCACACCGTGATCCTCGTGCCGRAACATGCGAAGAACGCCGGGATACTGCTGACGCGCACGCCTTACAACGCGACGGAAATGACCAGTGCGGTGGAGAGCGGTCACCTCGGTGTGGCGGTGAGTCACGACGATGACGCGAACGATGTCCTCATCCAGGACGGCTACATCCGGGTGGTCCAGGATGTCCGGGGTAAATACGGTTCGGAAGGCGACTACGTCATGAATCGCCCTCTTCGTGGACCGCTCAACGCGACACCGGTCGACGACTCGACCGACGCCTACGACACCATCGACTGGCTGGTGAAACATGTGCCGGAGAGCAACGGTCGCGTCGCGATCCTCGGTATTTCCTACGATGGCTTCGAGCCGTTGATGGCGATCATTCACCCGCACCCGGCGCTGAAGGCGGCCGTGCCGATGAATCCGATGGTCGACGGGTGGATGGGCGACGACTGGTTCCACCACGGTGCGTTTCGGCAGCAGAACCTCGAATACATMTATGAGCAGACGGCATCGAGGAAGAACACACTTAAGTGGTGGTCGAACTACGCCGACGATTATCAGTTCTTCCTCGAGGGCGTTTCCGCGGGCGCGGTGGCCAAGGCCTACGGTATGGAGCAGCTCGGTTTCTGGACGAAGGTGTCGCAGCACCCGTCCTACGATGCGTTCTGGCGCGACCAGGCCGTAGACAAGGCACTCGGGAACGAGCCGGTATCGGTGCCGACCATGCTGGTCGCCAGCTTGTGGGATCAGGAAGACATCTACGGCGCGTTCGCGGTTTATCACGCGATGAAGCCGCACGACACCGACCAGCGCTTGTTCCTGGCCGTCGGTCCGTGGTTCCACGGCCAGGAGGTCGGCGATGGCAGCAGCCTCGGCGCGGTCCGCTTCGGCAGCGATACCGGTCTTTATTTTCGCCAGCACATCCTGAGGCCGTTCCTCGCGCATTACCTGAAGGACGCCCCGGCGTTGCCTGCCCCTGTCAACGCGTTCGTCACCGGTGAGAACGTGTGGGTGACGGGCAAGGCATGGCCGACGACGAACGATGTGGCCAGTACGCTGGATCTGCGTCCTGATGCGCACGGCCGCCTGCAACTCGGCTCGGCGGCGGAAGAGGGGGCGGACCGTTTCGTCTCCGATCCGGCGCATCCCGTGCCCTATCGGCCCCGCCCCGTCGGACCCATGGCCGGCAAGGGATGGCAGCACTGGTTGACCGATGACCAGCGCGCTGCCTCCACGCGCACGGATGTGCTGACCTACACGAGCGCGGTGCTCACCCAGCCACTGCGTATCAGTGGTCAGCCAAAGGTCCACCTGGTGGCCGGCACCACGGGCACGGACAGCGACTGGGTCGTGAAGCTGATCGACGTGTATCCCGACCAGGTTCCCGAACAGCCCGAGATGGGCGGCTACCAGCTGGGCATCGCCATGGATATTTTCCGCGGCCGTTACCGCACCGGATTCGACAAGCCGGCGGYGCTCACGGCCGGTGTTTCGCTTCCCTACGATTTCAGCCTGCCCAATGCGAACCACGTCTTCCTGCCGGGCCATCGGGTCATGGTGCAGATCCAGTCGAGCTGGTTCCCTCTTTACGATCGCAACCCGCAGACCTTCGTGCCGAACATCTTTTTCGCCACACCAGCCGACTACCAGGTAGCGACGCAGCAGGTCGCACGTGGCGGTGCGGATGCGACGTATATCCGACTGCCGGTGGTCACGGATCCCCGATGACTCCTGTCTATGAAGTCGTGTTGGCTGCGTGCTTTCTCGCCTGCACATCCCTCGTTTCACGCCTCGTCGTCTGGCTTCCGGGTGGCGTGCTGTCGTCCTCGCTGGTCTGGTTGCAGTCGTTAGCGGTCGGGCTTCTTATCGGTGACGCGCTGCTGCATGTCCTGCCGCAAGCCGTGGAAACCGGGCAGCCGTTCGAACGCGTCATGGTGGCCTTTGCGGCAGGCGCGCTCGCGCTGGTCGCGGTCGAGTGCTGGATACGACGGACGCCCGGCGAGCTCGCAGGGGAGGTGGCACTGCGTACGCCTTTTGCGCGCATGAACCTGGCAGGCGATTTCGTTCATCACGTAGTGGATGGCGTCATCGTGGCGGCAGCCTTCGTGGGCGGCGAAGCGGCGGGCATCGCGGTCATGCTGGCGATCGCCCTGCATGAGGTGCCGCGCGAACTCAGCAGCGCCAGTGTGCTGGTCGCCGGGGGTTACCAACCGCAGCGCGCCTTCGTGCTCTCGGTCGCGATGGCCCTCGGTGTGCCGCTCGGCGCCGTGGTCATGCACCTGGTGCCGCTCACACCGGTCGGCCTCGGGCTGGCACTGGCCGCGGCCTCGGGCACGGTGCTCTACGTCGCACTGGCGGACATCCTGCCTGGGGTCTGGGCCCGGTTGGCGCCCAACCAGCGAGCCGCTCCCGCCATCGGCATGGGTGCAGGCTTTTTGGTGATGTGGCTGGCTGCACGCATGGAGCAGGGATGAGCATCAAACGTCCTCCGCCGCCCTGGGCACTCCACGCGCTGGGTGCGGTGCTGCTGATTGGCGCCATCGCATGTCTTGCAGCGGCCAGTGTGCCGGTGCGCATTCTGGGACTCACCCTCCTGTTCGCGGCCACCGGCCTGTTCAGCGAAGGCGTGACCGCGCAGGTGCGAAGTCGCCCGGCGACATGGGTCGCGCCGTTCCGCGCGATGGTGTATCGACGGCTTCCCGGCAACATCGTGCTTCAGCGCATCGTGCTTGCCGTGCGCGAGGCGCGCCGCCGCTTCGACAGCATCGACTGGGTGGGCGACTGGTTGCCGGGGTTGATCGCGTTCGGCGGCGGCGGCCTCTGCCTCGTCGTCGCGATCGTGCACTTCAAGGCGGTCGGTCAGGCCATGGGCGCACCGGCCACTTATTCGGCGGCGATCCTCCTGGTCGCCGGCATGCCGCTGCTGATTCTCCAGCGCCTCCTCGCCGCCCGTGCGACGGGGTCGGGTCCGGCCGTGGAGACGGTGCTGCGCCTTCCCCTCGTGTCGAGTCTCGTCCTCGGCGCGGCAACCCTTTTCGCTTCGCTCGGTTACATCTGGGCGGAGTGGTTCGCGGTCGTGCCGCTGGTCCTGGTGTCGCTCGCCGCTATCGAGGCCATGATTCGCGCAAGCGCGTTGCTGTTCATTCCGGAGCGCCCCTTTGCCGAGCGAACCTCGGCGGCGCTGACCTGGACCGCCAGCCTGCTGCGCCTGCAATGGCCACGTGTATCCCGGGGGAGCGAGTGGTTGCGGCAGGCCTATGGCATCGACCTTTCGCAGAGCTGGGTGCTCGCCTATGCCCTTCGCGCCGTGGTGCCTGTCGCCGTCGCGCTCGCCGTCTTTGCCTGGCTGGCGACGGGCGTGACGGTGCTCGGCGTCGATGAGCGTGCGGTGGTCGAACACATGGGACGTCCGGTCGGGCTCGTCGGGCCAGGCCTGCATCTCCATGCGCCGTGGCCTTTCGCACGTACGCGTACGGTCGAATTCGGGGCCGTGCACCAGATGCCCATCGTCTTCTCGGCGAGGCCGGGTGGACGCTTGCTGGCTGAGCTGGCCAGCGCGGGGCGCGCGGACGTCGATGCGGGCATGGATGCCGAAGCCATTCCCGCACCGCCCGCGGACCGCCTGTGGGATGCGAGTCATCCCGGCGAGGCGAGCTACCTTATCGCGAGCAGCACGGGAGGGCGCGAGGGCTTCCAGATCGTCAACGTCGACCTGCGCGTGATGTTCCGCGTGCCCGACAATCACGACGGCGTGCTCGAGTCGGTATACGGCAGCGCCGATGCGGCCGGACTGATACGCGTGGCCGCCGGCCGCCTTCTCGTCTCGCACTTCGCGACATCCACGCTCGACCAATTGCTCGGTGAAAACCGCAGCGTCTTCGTCGAGCGCTTCAGGCGTGATCTCCAGGCCAACGTCAGCGCGTTCCATGCCGGCATCGCCATCGTCGGCGTGGTGGTGGAAGCCATTCATCCGCCGCCGGGCGCGGCGATGGCCTATCACAACGTCCAGGCCTCGGAGATTCGGGCGGACGCCATGCGCTTCGACAGTCGCGCACGGGCCTTTGCGCTCCGCGGATCGGCCAGTCAGGACGCTTTGCGAACCGTCAATCTCGCCAAAGCCAGCGCCGCGGAGCAACTCGCGTCCGCCACCGCGACGAGGACGACCTTCGAAGCCGATACGCGAAGCCTCGCCGCTGGACACGACGTCTTCGTGTTCGAAAGCTGGCTCACCCATCTGCGCAACGACCTTGGCAAGGCCCATCTCACCGTCGTCGACCATCGCATCGACGGCACCCAGACCACGCTGGACCTGCGCCCCTTCGCAGGATCCACAGGGGGAACACTTTGAACACGCCCGCCGATTACGCCGACCCCGCTGCCGTCCCGCATGATTCGCCGCCGGTATCCCGCCTGCGACACGTGTCCCGCTGGATCGTCGCCAGCGTGATCGTCGTCCTCGCCATCGCGGCAGCGTCCTTCGTCGTGGTGAGTCCGGGGCAGGGCGTCGTGATCACCCGACTGGGAAAACCGGTGCGCGTCCTGGTCGATGCCGGCGGCGCACTGAAGTGGCCGGCGCCGATCGAAGCGACGACGGATATCGACCTGCGCCTTCGCACGACGTCCAGCGGCCTGCAGGACGTCGGCACCCGTGACGGCCTCCGCGTGCTGGTGCAGGCGTATGTGGTCTGGCGCGTTCCCCACGATCCCGACGCCGTCGAGCGCTACCTGCGCGCCGTGCAAAACCAGCCGGACGTCGCCGCGTCACAGCTCAGGAGCCTGATGGCGTCCTCGCTGGAGATCACGGCGAGCAGCTTCGATCTCGCCCAGTTGGTGAACACGGATCCTGACAAGGTCCGTCTGGCCGACTTCGAGGCGCGCCTGAAGACCCTGGTCGGCCAGCAGGCACGAACCGTTTACGGCGTGGACGTCGAGCAGGCAGGCATCGAGCGGCTGACCTTGTCGACAGAAGCACTGCAAGCGACCATCGAGCGCATGAAGGCGGAGCGCGACACGGCGTCTGCACAGCGCTCGGCAGAAGGGCAGCGGGAGGCCGCGCAGGTCGTTTCCGAAGCCGAGCGCGACGCACGCATCGCCATCGCGGGGGCCAAGGCGGAGGCATCGTCGATCGAAGCGGATGCGCAGGTGCAGTCGGCCTCGGTGTACCAGCAGGCCTACGCCTCCGACCCAGCGTTGTACACGCTGCTGCGTTCGTTCGACACGCTCGATGCCACGATCACGCCCAGCACGCGCCTCGTCCTGCGCACGGATGCGGCGCCGTTCCGTCTGCTGGTCGATGGACCGGTGCCGCACAGCGCCGCGCCGACGAAATCCCGGCCATGAGTGCCAGGCCAGCGGTGTCCCTTCTTGGCGACACACTCAAGTGGTCGTTTCGCCTGCTCTTCGGCCTGGTTGGGTTGCTCGCCCTGGCATGGGCGGTGACCGGCGTATCGCGCGTCGCGCCGGACAGCCAGGCAGTGGTCACCCGCTTCGGTCAGGTCATCCGTGAAAGCGGGCCCGGCCTGCTGGTGAGTTGGCCGACGCCCATCGATCGCATCATCGTCCTGCCGTCACCAGGGCGGCAGGTGCAGTTCTCGCCCGAGGCCCTGGAAATCGGTGGATCGTTGCCGCCGCCGGGCGATGAGTTGTCCACCGGCTACATCGTCAACGACGAGGCGCGCGAGAACACCTGGTTCTTCCTCACCGGCGATGGCGGCATCGTGCATCTGCGCGTCACCGTCTTCTACCAGATCACCGATGCGACCGCGTACGTCATTTCAGCCGACCACGTCGAGCCGGCACTCCGCCGGGCGGTCGTTGCCGCGGCGGTCAGCGTATGCGCCAGCCGGGACCTGGACTCCATTCTCGTCGCGCGCCCGGAACGGGCCAACGATCCGTCCTACGCGGCGCGCCGGGAGCGCTTTCGTACGGACCTGGTGGCTCTGATCAACCAGCGCCTCGACGCCATGGCCTCGACGCGCGAGGGTCTCGGTATCCGGGTGGCCCGCACCGATGTCGTCGCCAGCATCCCTGCCGGCGCCAAGGCATCGTTCGACAACGTGCTCCAGGTGTCGCAACAGGTCGAGCGTACGCTCGCGCAGGCGCGCACCACCGCGGAGATCCGTCGACAGTCGGCCGAACAAATGCGCGAGCAGACCCTCGACGAAGCACGCGCCCGGGCGCAGGAAACCGTGAGTGCAGCGAAGAGCAACTCAGCCCTCGTGCTCGCACTCGGCAAGGACACGACCATGAGCCATGCGATGGTGCTCGATCAGGTGTACCGGGAGCGCATCAAGTCGCTCTTCGATGTCGCCGAACGCGTCGATACGATTCCGGCCGGCGTTAGCGGCCGGGTCCTCGTGCCGGGGGTGGGTCAATGAACGCAGCAGTCAACGCGCCATCCGTACCGGCCGCCTTGCTGACCCGGCGTGAGCGCCGCCACTGGCGGCTGCGCATCGTGCTGGTGCTCTGGTCGCTGGGCTTGCTTGGACTGGCGTGGCTGCTCGGCATCGCAGCGGACACGATGACCGTCGAGCGGCAACTGCTCACCGCGCTCGCCGCGGTCCTGATGGGCGGCCCGGTCATGGCGGCCGCCTTTCGCAGTCTCCGCCAACCGGATCTCCATGGTGTCGTCGACCAACTCGTCGCCCTGGCGGTGATCGCGTGCTGGGTCTCGGCGGACTTCGTCACGGCGACCTTGTTGCCGGTGGTGATGATGATCGGGCGTGTGCTCGAGGATCGGTCCTTGTTGGGCTCACGCGAGGCAGTGGAGGCGTTGTCGAATCTCACCACGGCTGTCGCCCGACGCGTCGACATCGAGGGGTTGGTGACATCGATCGATGTCGCGGCGCTTCGGCCGGGCGATGTCGTCGAAGTGCGTGCCGGCGACAAGGTGCCGGCGGATGGTGTCGTCGTCGAGGGTGTAGCGAGCCTGGACACCGCGTCGTTGACCGGTGAGTCGTTGCCCATGGAGGCGACGCTCGGACAGACCGTGCTCGGTGGCTCGGTGAGCCTGAACGGGGTACTCCGCGTCCGTGTCACGCGTGTCGGTGGCGATAGCGCGCTGGGCAGGGTCGTGGCCCTGATGCAGGAGGCCGAGCGCAGCAAGCCGGCGGTCACGCGCTTGCTGGAACGCTACGCGGGCCAATACCTGGTCCTGGTTATCCTGCTCGCCGCGATGGTCTGGTTCACCACGCTGAACTCGGCCGCGGTGCTCGCGCTTCTCGTCGCCGCCTGTCCTTCCGCCATGGTGCTTGCCGCGCCGTCCACGGCGCTGGCGGCGGTCAGCGTCGCCGCGCGTCACGGCATCCTGCTCAAGAGCAGCGTTTTCCTCGAGCGCCTCGCCGACGCCGACGCCCTGATCCTCGACAAGACGGGCACGGTCACGACCGGTCAGCTTCGCGTGGTCGACGTGAGGTGCGAGCCAGGCGTGTCGTCCGACCATCTCTGCGCGCTTGCCCGTGCACTGGGCCGCGTGAGCAGTCATCCCGTGGGACGCGCTCTGGCACACCTTTCCAGCGACGACGATGTCGTTCTCACCGAGGTCCACGAGCAAGCCGGTTTCGGCATGGTGGCGATGGCCGCGCAAGGTCAGGTGCTGCTTGGCCGCGAAGCCTTGTTTACCGCGCACGGCATCGCGTGCGATCCCGCGCCCTCGCATGCGGGCCCCGTGGCGGGCGTCTTCGAAGGGCCGCAGTTTCTCGGATGGATTCTTCTTGCCGACGAACTTCGCCCCGGCGTCGCCTTGACACTCGATGCCCTGCGTGACCTGGGCCTCGGCCGGCAGACGTTGCTCACGGGCGACCGGGCCAGCGAAGCCGAGCGCATCGCGCGTCTGGTCGGCATCGATGAGGTCGTTGCCGGCGCGCTGCCGCACGACAAGCTGGCTTTTGTCCGTCAGATGGTCGACAGCGGCCGGCGACCGATCGTCGTCGGCGACGGCATCAACGACGCCTTGGCGTTGAGGGCGGGAGCGGTGGGCATCGCCATGGGCGGGCAGGGCAGCGACATCGCCATGGCCTCGGCGGACATCGTACTCACCGGGCACGACTTCGCTCGCGTGGCGACGTGTGTTCGCCTCGGTCGCCGTGCGCGCCGCACCCTTCAGCTCAATCTCGCGCTGAGCGCTGGTTGGACTGTCGTGCTCATCACGCTCGCGCTGGTTGGCGGGGGTGGCAGCGGTGGCGCCTTGACGGTGGCGGTGCTGCAGAACTGCGCTGCCTTCGGCGTGCTGGCGAGTGCGGGTCGCCTGTTGCGGTTCGACGAGAGAAGTGGTGTAAACGAATAAGCCGCCCCGCCGGGTCATGCCCGGCGGGGCGTCGCTGATCAGTGAGTGTTACCGATGGTCTTCACCGCATCCTCGATCACCGCCGCCACTTCGCGCGGATGCGACAGCAGCGATACATGGCTGGACGGAAGGACGGTGGTCTTGGCGTTCATCGCCTTGGCGACATCACGCTCCAGCTGCGGGTTGATCACGCGGTCGTTGGCCGAGACCACGTACCACGATGGCTTCGTCTTCCACGCAGCGACGGTCACCTTGTCGCCGAAGGTGGACTGGGCCAGCGCGCCCTGGGTGACGGCGAGCGTGGCGGCGTCGGCCTTCGGGATATCCGGCGCGAAGTTGTCGCGCACGCCTTCGGCCGTCTGGTAGAGGAAACCATGACCATCGTCGCGGATCGTCGAGAGGGCGGGTGTCTTGGGGTACGCGCCGACCAGTTCGCCGGCCGACTGGCCGTCCTTGTTGGCAAAAGCCGCCACGTAGACCAGACCTGCGACACGCGCGTCATTACCCGCTTCGGTGATCACGGTGCCTGCCCAGCTGTGGCCGACGAGGACGACCTTGCCGCTGGCCGATGCCATCGTGCGCTGGGTGGCGGCCACGTCGTCCGCCAGTGAGGTCAGCGGGTTCTGCACCACGAGCACCTTGATGCCCTTGGCCTGAAGCAGGGGAATGACCTTGTTCCAGCTGGAACCGTCGGCCCATGCGCCGTGCACGAGGACGACCGTGACGTCCTGCCCCGGAGTAGCCGCCGGTGCGGCGAAGGAGGAGCCGGCCGCCACGGCGAGGGACAGGGCGGTGATGAGCGTGCGGGTGCGATGCATGGGGTGGTTCCTGAGGGCATGACGGGCCGATGCCCGCGGTATACCGAGGTTAGGGAGCCGCCCCGTTCATCGCTTGAAGGATTGGAACGCGCGTTGTCCCCTGGCACCACGCGCGCGTCCCTCACCGTGGTTCACGCTGCCGGTGGCACGACGGTCTCGATGAGGCCGGTGGCCACGTCGTACACCAGACCCGAGATGGTGAAGTTCTTGCCCACGACCGGATGGGCGCGTAGCGCATCGACATCGATCGCGATCGCCTTGTGCGGGTCGGTGATGGCCTTGGTATCGAGCTGCTCCAATGGCACGCCCATATAGGGTGCGAGCAACTCCGGCGCGTTGTGATAGCACCCGTTGATGCCGCACTGCGTGTGCTGCAAGACGACCAGGTTCCAGTCCTTGTCGACTTCCACACCGCCTGCCTTTGAAACGGTGCTGAGGATCTTCAGGGTTTCGAACAACGACGGGTTCACGCGGCCACCGACGTTGCGGATGATCGCCGCTTCGCCCGGCTGCAGTTTAAGGATATCCATGGGGTCGACGCGGGGATCCACGCACCCGATGATCAGGGTCTTGAGCGAAGGGATGATCTTCAGCTCCTCGTGGAAACCGTGCTCGGCGAACTCGGCGTTGCGCTGTACGAACTGGGTGATGACGTCCATAAGTACCTCGAAGGAGTGAAGGGAATCAGTTGCCGTTGATCTGGTCGGCGTGGAGGCGGGCGAACTCACCCACGGTCATCGAGCGGCGACCGGTGATCCGTTCCACGTTGTTGTCGGCACCGGCCATGTGGCCGTGCTGGTAGTCGACCATCGCGCCGCTGAGGTGCTGGACGATGTACTCGGGTACACCCATCCCGGCGATCGACTCGGCGTATTCCTGCACCGGGAGATCCTGGAAGACGATCGGGCGCCCGAGGGCTGCGGTCAGTTCGGCGGCCATCTGCTCATGGTCCATCTCGACCGGACCGGAGAGCGGCACGATCTTTCCGACGTACCCGTCCGCATTTTTCAGCAGGGCGGCAATGGCACGGCCCTGGTCATCGGCGGCGATCGGCGAATGGCGACCCTTGCCGACCGGCATGCGCAGGATGCCCTGCTGGAGGTACGGCAACTGCCAGGGGTAAAGCAGCCATTCGAGGAAGTATGTCGGGCGCAGATGGACCACCGGCACGCCGGACCAGTTGAAGACTTCTTCAGAGATGTAGGTATCGCGGCAGGAGTTGCTGCTGGATTCGCGGTCGGCCGAGCGCTGCGACAGGTTGATGATGGTCTTGAGGCCGGTCTCTTTCGCGGCCTGCGCGAAGTTCACCGTGGCGGAAAGCAGGCCCGGGGCCACCGGGTATACGAAGTAGGCCGATTCGACGCCCTGCATGGCGTCGCGCAGCGTGTTCACTTCCTGCAGATCGCCCAGGACCACCTCCGCACCGAGGGCGCTCAGGGCGGCCGAGCGGTCGTCGTGGCGACGGACCATGGCACGGACCTGGAGGCCTAGGGCAAGGGCTTCGCGGACGGCGGCGCGGCCAGTGTCGCCGGTGGCACCCGTGATCAATACTTTCTTGGACATGACGGAGTTCCTGAGAGGGAAGAAGGTGGAAGAGCGTTGAGGTATCCGCTTCGGAAGTGGCCTGTCGAAGCGCGTTCCCGTTGCGATGGGATGAATATCCTCTCGCTCACTTCCGCCCGGTAGCCGTCGCTTTCGGCTATCACCTATCCCGTTCCAGCATGGACAAACGGGTTGTTCCCTGGACGGGTATCCGGTGAAGCGCGTCACACTATTCCCCGCTCATCGTCATATTTTTGCAGCGCAGCGTGACTCCGCTTCGCTTTAGCGTCTTAATCTGTCCCCAGGGGATTTAGATCGATCCAAGTCACAGCGCTTCGCATCTTGCCGAGATACGAAGAGAGCGATGGCCTGGACTGGGGTGGGGAGGGCAGAGGGACAGGTGCATCGTGCGCCGCCCGAGACGCTGCTGCTTCCTGCCAGGCCTGTCTAGGGGAAGGGGAAGCCGCCACATGAAACCAAGCACCATCCGTACGTTCATGAACTCACGCCTGCGCGATGCGCGCGTGGCTGTATTCATGATGCCTGCCGCTCGCGGCCCGGATCGTTTCCGTCGAGCTCCCGCCACCAGCCAGTAGGCGGGACTTATCGCTCGTTGTCGCTGCGTTGCCTCTCGTCGCCAGACGATCGCAACACGGGGAACGCTGCCCTGAGTTCGGTGCGGCAGTCGTCTCCATGGCGCAATCCAAGGTTTGAGCTATCGAGCGAGCACGCTTTTTTTCTCCGTCGACAGCCAAAAATTTAGATCGATTGAATCAAAAGAGGGAGGGCGCATGTCGCCATAGAACGGGCATCTGCAGCAGTGATGTAACGGGGGACCATCGCGCCGCTTCAAGCAAGGCGCACACCACTGAGGGAAATAAAAAGAAATGACTTATCTGCCACTCATGCTCAAGCGCAAGCCGCTTTGTGCCGCGCTAGCCACGGCCACCTTGTCGCTCGTCGGCTATCTGGGGGTACCGACGACCGCCTTCGCACAGACCGCTGGGCCTGCCGCAACGGCCGTGTCCGCACCGGCACAAACGACTCCTGGCGCGACGGTGAAGAAGGACGACAAGGACAAGAAGGCAGATAAGCAGAGCAACGACACCGCGGCCGGTCCGACGAACCTGGATACCGTCGTCGTCACCAGCTACCGCCAGTCGATCGACCAGAACGTGCTGGACAAGCGCGATGCGAACTCCATCGTCGAAGTCATCAACGCGCAGAACATCGCGCAGTTCCCCGCCAAGAACATCGCCGACGCACTGGCCCACGTGCCTGGCGTGGTCATCAGCCGTGAATCCGGTGAAGGCAAGACGGTCAGCATTCGCGGCCTGGCGCCCGAGCTGACGCTGACGGAATTGAACGGCAACTACGTCGCCTCGGCCGATACCTCGGCTGGCCTGACGCGCTCGTTCAACTACACCCTGATGCCGGCGAACATGTTCTCGGAGATCAAGCTCTACAAGAGCCTCGAGGCACGCCTGGACGAAGGCGGCATCGGTGGCAACGTCGACCTGCACACGCGCCGCCCGCTGGAAATGAAGGCGAACGACGGCTTCGTGTCCCTCAACGGCGCCGGCTCAGACAACAGCAGCAAGATCACCCCGCAGACATCGGCCCTGTGGTCGTGGAAGAACAAGGACGAGACCTTCGGCTTCCTCGTCGCCGGCTCGTACCAGAAGCGCCGCGATATCGATTACACGGCCAAGGCGGACAGCTGGCACTGGTGGAGCAACGACTGTACGAGCCAGGCCACGTGTACCGCGCCGCCGACGGATGTGCATGGCCGGCCGTACGGTCCCGACGTCGCGCCGAATCTCGACCTGTGGTCCGGCGGCGGTGTCGTCGATCAGGCCGGCAATGTCGACTCCGGCTACTGGATGCCGCAGCAGTTCTCCACAAGTCGTAACGAGCTGGACCTGAAGACCAAGGGCGCCCAGGCGACCATGCAGTTCAAGCCCACCGACCACTTGCTGTTGACTGGTAACTACTTCCGTTTCCAGCGTCAGCAGACCCAGATCACCAATACGCTGGAAGTGCCCGAGTGGGGCCTTCCGAGCAATAGCAACTATGCCGACCAGCAGGGCAGGTTGCTCGCACCCAATGGCCTGACGTTCGATCCGTCGCACACGATCGTCACCGGTGCGAACTATGTCCTGCCGCCCAGTGGCGTGGGCTGCAACTCGCTGACCAACCCGGTTACCGGCAAGCCACGACAGGCCGTGGATACATGCTCCACCGAGATCCCGTGGCTCAACGGCAGTTACAACGTCGAAAAGGCCACCTCGCAGACGCTCAACCTCGAAGGTGAGTGGGACAACGGCGGTAGCCTCAGCGGGTCGTTCAATGTCGGCCGTACCTGGGCCACCGGTGGCCCGTCGGTGCAGCTGTCCATGGCCGCGAAACCCCGCAACTTTGTCAACGGCCAGTGGGTGGACGGCAGCAACGGTGCGGCGTGGACGCTCGGCGGCAAGCCGACCCTCACTGCCTCGCCGGATGTGCTGCAAAACATGCTGGCCGGTGCGGGGCAGGTGGATCTGGGCTCGACCGGTTCCAACATGGTCAACACCAGCAACTCGCAGAATTTCGCTCAGGCCGATCTCACCTGGGCTTTCGATTCCACCTGGTTCCAGTCGCTGCAGTTCGGCTTCAAGTACCGCGACAACCACGCCGAGCAGACGAGTAACGAGCAGCGCTGGTATTGCAAGGGCACGACGCTGCAATTTCAGACCTGCGATCCCAATGCAGGTCAGCTGCCGGCGGGCTTCCTCCAGGCCAACTCGCTCGACGGGACCAACGAGGCGTTCAACGACAGCACCTTCCCGGCGATCAATTACCCGGCGTACTACAACTATCTCAACCAGACCTACGACCGGGTGCTCTACAACCACCCCGATGACAAGTCGTCGATCCAGGAGAAGATCGCCGCCGCGTATGTCCAGGCCAACTTCGACACCGGAACGATTCGCGGCAACGTCGGCCTGCGCTTTGTCAGCACCGGACAGGACCTCACGGTCGCGGATGAAATCACCACCAACAATGCGGACTACTACCACGACGCCGGCGGTAACATCCTGATCTGCCCGACCACCGGCAAGAACATCGCCGGCGGTGCCTGCGCACCGGGTGACTTCCAGTACCTGCCGCGCGAGCAGGCGGTCGTGCAGACCTACACCAACAGCTCCACGCGCAAGCGCTACAACAAGGCCTTGCCGAGCTTCAACATCGCGTGGAACCTCACGGACGATGTCGTGGTTCGCGCCGCGGGCTCGCAGGCGCTGGCACGTGCCAACTACACCGACCTGGCCCAGCTGGGCAGCCTGACCAATTACACCCAGGCGTACTACGACGATCGCAAGCAGTTCGGCTCGCCCCTGCCGGGTTGGTACGGCAGCGGCGCGAACGCGGATCTGAAGCCGTTCACGGCGACCCAGTTCGATCTGGCGACCGAGTGGTACTACGCACCGCACTCGGTCGTCGGCATCGATCTGTTCCAGAAGAAGGTGAAGAACTTCGTCGTACCGGTCACCGTCAACAACATTAGTGTCGATGTCGCCGGCACGCCGACCAACTTCATGCAGTACAGCACCAATGCCAATGGCCGCTCGGGTACGTCCAAGGGCATTGAGTTCTATACGCAGCACACCTGGGACAATGGCTTCGGATACATCGCCAACTACACGCTCAATCACACCACGGAGACCCCGGTGTCCCTGGGGGATACGCAGGTCGGCAAATCGGAGCTGATCGGCAGCGCCAAGTACGCCGCCAACGTGTCGGTGTTCTACGAGAAGAACGGTCTGCTGCTTCGCGCCAGTGACAACTTCACCGGCCGGACCATGCAGGGCCTGGCGGCCGGCCTTCCGATTTATTCGGCGCCGTATCACCAGATCGATCTGAACGGTGACTACGAGTTCAACAAGCACTTCATGGTCACCGCGTCGGTCATCAACCTGTCGAAGTCGACGCCTCACCAGTAC
Source organism: Luteibacter sp. P1_D3 (assembly GCF_056406135.1). Lineage (NCBI taxonomy): Bacteria > Pseudomonadati > Pseudomonadota > Gammaproteobacteria > Lysobacterales > Rhodanobacteraceae > Luteibacter > Luteibacter sp. P1_D3. The sequence goes on from NZ_JBFUAT010000017.1 coordinate 76,996, forward strand.
CTGGGTAGCGATACCACGGCACGTCTGGTCAGCCTGGAATACGCCGGACGCCAGTACTACGTCGGTATCACGTACAAGTTCGGTGATGGTGGTTAAAGAAGTCCAGCGGGGCCAGGCGTGATGCCTGGCCCCGCCTTCGTTTTCGTCCCCAGGAAAACACGATGAATTCCCCACAGCTATCGTTCTATCGCCGCCGTGCTCTCGCGGCGACGCTTTCGGTCTTCGCGCTCGGCACCCTCAGCGCGGCCTACGCAGGCCATGACAAACCGTCAACCTCCGCCCTTTCGCCCGTCGATGAAGCGAATCCGCTCGTCGGCACGGCACCGCTGGACAGGAAAGAGTTCATCGGCAACGCGCCCCCGCCGGGCGAACCGCTGTATTCGGGCATGACCTCGCCCGGTGCGGGCCTGCCGCAAAGCTCGACCGACGCCGCGCCGGTCAATATCAATGCCGACCTGAGTTTCGCTACCGGCGTTCCGGTCTCGTATGCCTACGGGCGCCCCGCGATGATCGGCTTCACTGGCGGCGGCTCGACGTACGGTGCGCGCGCCGCGCCGATGATCATGCCGGTGGTGGGTGACTGGACCGTCCCGCCGGACTACGCCTCGTCGTACTACGACAAGTCGACCGAGAAGGCGTCGCCTGGTTACTACGCCGTCGACCTCGCTACGTTCCATACCCGCGCCGAACTGACGGTGACGCAGTGGACCAGCCTGATGCGCTTCATCTTTCCGGAAAGCCATCGTTCCAACGTGGTGGTGAACCTGCGTCGCGGCGGGGGTGACGTGGCGGTGGTCGGCGACAGGACCATCAGCGGTGTCGACAAAGGCAGTCGCGGCAATCACGACGCCGACGGTCCGTATTTCATCGCGGAGTTCTCGCGGCCGTTCGCCGCCTTCGGGACGTTCCACGCCGACGTCAACGACAAGGGCGAAGGCCTGGGCCGCGAAGACATCCAGACGGGCCAGCGCACGGTATCCGGCAGCTATGCGGGTGCCTACGTCACCTTCGATACGAAGGACGGCGACCAGGTGCTGGTGAGGATCGCGCACGGTCACAGCGCCGACGAGGCCGCACAGCGGCTGCACGCGGCGGATACGGATTTCGACAGCGTGCACCGCAAGGCCCGTACAGCCTGGGCGCAGCTGTTCGATCGCGTCGAAGTGACCGGCGGTACGCCGAAGCAGCGCGCCTTGTTCTATTCGACGCTCTATCACTCGTTTGCCAGCCCGCGTGTCGTCGCGCGCAAGGGCGAGCACTACACCGACGCCAAGGGCCAGCTCCAGGTCGCCGCGTACGATCTTTACAGCCCCGTCCCGTATTGGGACACCGGCCGCAACCAGATCGCCTTGCTGATGTTGCTCCAGCCGAAAGTCGTGCAGGACATCATGCGTTCCGAACTCGAGCGGGGACGCGAACACGGCTACATGAACACCTCGTTCCATGGCGACCACGCCGTGTTCCTCTATGACGGCGCCATGCAGCGCGGCATTCCGTTCGACTATGCGGGCGCGTACGAGGTACTGCGCAAGAACGCGACCGATCCGAAGGGCCCGCGCGGCTACCTTGCCGAATACGACAAGAACGGTTGGATTGCCGACATCGTGCCGCCGGGCAATCCGAGCCCGCCCTATGCCGGTGGCAAGGCCGGTGTCGCGACGACCCTCGAATACGCCTGGGACGACCATGCGCTGGCCGATCTCGCCCGTCGTCTGGGCAAGAAGGACGATGCCGCGATGTTCGAGCGTCGCGCCGGTAACTACCGCAACGTCTTCGATCCCTCGGTGGGCTTCTTCCGCGGCCGTACCGACGACGGTAAGTGGATCTCGCCATTCGATCCGGCGGAGCCGTACTACAACTTCATGATGAAGGAAGGCTCGGGCTGGTCGACGCTCTGGCTGGTGCCGCACGACGTGCAGGGCCTGATGAACCTGCTCGGTGGACGCGATGCCTTCAACGCCAAGCTCGACACGTTCTTCAACACCCCCTATGCCCCGAAGGGCATCTGCCGTGACTGCACGGGCGTGATCGGCCAGTACGTCCAGGGCAACCAGCCGGACCAGCAAGCCGCCTACCTCTATGCATGGAGCGGACAGCCCTGGAAGACCCAGGCGCTGACCCGTCGCATCCTCGCCGACCTGTACGGCAGCGATGCCACCGGTTACGGTTATCCCGGTATGGACGACCAGGGCTCGACCTCCTCGTGGTACGTGCTCAGCGCCATGGGCTTCTACCCGGTCGATCCCGCCACGCCCGACTACATCATCGGCAGCCCGATCTTCGATCGCGTCCGCCTGCACCTGGGTAACGACAAGGTGTTCGAGATCGACGCAAAGAACAATTCCGAGCGGAACATCTACATCCAGTCCGCCACACTCAACGGCAAGCCCTGGACCAAACCCTGGTTCAGCCATGCCGATATCGCCAACGGCGCCAAGCTGGAACTGACCATGGGCCCCGAACCCAGTCAGACCTGGGGCAGCAAACCGGACGACGCCCCCGCGTCCATGTCGCCCCCCGCCGCTACCCATTAAGAAGCCGACCATGACGACGAACGCAAAAGAAATGTGGGAGCCGCTTCAGCGGCGATGGCTTGAGCTGGCGAAGGCCAAAACGTGGCTCGCCATAACCATCGCCCTCGGCACCGCTCCCATGGCCATGGCCGCGACGGATAGTGCCGCCACCTGGAGCGGCAAACCCGCCCCCCTCGCCACCCCGTGGACCTCCGAAGTCTCCCCCACCAACGCCTTACCCGACTATCCCCGCCCACAACTCGCGCGCCCCTCGCTGGACCACCCCCAGTGGCTGAACCTCAACGGCCTGTGGCAGTACGCGGCGGCAGACGGAAACACCGCGCCTGTCTTCGGCAAGGACCTCAAGGACAAGGTCCTGGTCCCATATCCGGTCGAGTCGGTGCTCTCAGGCGTGCAGAAGCACGCCGACTTCATGACCTACCGCCGCCTGGTAGATATCCCGGCCGCCTTCACCGCGCACGGCCAGCACGTCCGCCTGAACTTCGGCGCCGTCGCGCAGGACGCCACGGTCTACGTCAACGGCAAGGAAGTGGCACGCCATACGGGCGGCTATACATCCTTCAGCGCAGACATCACGTCAGCCCTCGTTCCAAAGGGCCAGCAGGAAATCGTCGTCGCCGTGCACGCACCGGTCGACGGCGTCAACGTGATGGTCGGTAAACAGCGGCTCAAGCCCGATGGGATCTTCTACACGGCGGCGTCGGGTATCTGGCAGTCGGTGTGGCTGGAGCCGGTCCCCGCGACGAGCCTTGCGCAGCTCGAGTTCACGCCAGCATCCAGCCTGGATGCTTTTACGGTGACGTCGAAGGTGCAGGGCACCGGTGACAACGCGACGCTGCATGTCACCGCGTACGCGGATGGCAAGCCCGTGGGCGAAGCGAAAGGTCCGGCCGGTACGCCGCTGCGTGTCGCCGTCGCTCACCCGCGCCTTTGGAGTCCGCAGGATCCTTTCCTCTACACCTTCAAGGCCACGCTCACCCAGGGCGACCAGCACGACGACGTCACGAGCTACGCGGGCCTGCGCACCATCGGTATCGCCAAGGTGGGCGGCCTCAATCGTATCGTCCTCAACGGCAAGCCGACCTTCCTGCTGGGCACCCTCGACCAGGGCTACTGGCCGGACGGCATCTACACGGCGCCGACCGATGCGGCGCTGAAGTTCGATATCCAGAAGACGAAGGACCTCGGCTTCAACACCATCCGCAAGCACATCAAGGTCGAGCCGGCGCGCTGGTACTACTGGGCCGATCGCATCGGCCTGATGATCTGGCAGGACATGCCGTCGCTGCCGAACGGCCACAACGACAAGCTCAACGACGCCGACAAGGCCGGCTTCCGCACCGACGTCTCGGCCATCGTCGAGCAACTGAAGGGCGAGACGTCGATCATCGGCTGGATCCCGTTCAATGAAGGCTGGGGCCAGTGGAGCATTCCGGCAGCGGCCGAACTTGCGGCGCAGATCAAGAAGCTCGACCCCTCGCGCCTGGTCAACGCACGTAGCGGCGCCAACTGCTGCGACACCAAGGGCGATCCGCAGGCCGGCGACCTCATCGATATCCACGATTACCAGGGACCCGGTTTGCCCGCCCCGGACGCGACGCGCGCCTCGATGGACGGCGAACACGGCGGCCTGACACTCGGCGTCGCCGGACACATCTGGCCCAACACCGCCATCAACCCGTACGGTGCCGTAAAAGACAACGCCGCGTTGAACGACGGCTACGTCGCCAATACCGCCGTGCTACGTGACAAGGGTCCGGGCATCGGCGTCTCCGGCAGCGTCTACACCCAGATCACCGACGTCGAAGGCGAGCACAACGGCCTATACACCTACGACCGCAAAATCGAAAAAGTAGACGAGGCCAGGGTACGCAAAATCAACGAAGCCACCATCCAGGCAGCCAGCCACCCCTGACAAACCCGGGGCCCTAGGTAGGAGCCGATTCATCGGCGAAGCTCTCCCCCCAAAACTCAATCAACCCCGTCAGAATCGTCACCGACCGACTCCCCCGGCTGATACTCCAACAAATCCCCCGGCTGGCAATCGAGGTATTCGCAGATGCGCTCCAGGGTGCCGAAGCGAATACCTCGTACCTTGCTAGATTTCAGCAAGGAAAGGTTCTGCTCCGTGATCCCCACATAAGCGGCGAGGGCGCGCGACTTCACCTTGCGTCGCGCGAGCATCATGTCGAGGTTGATGACGATAGGCATGGTCGTTACACGATCAGGCCGTTGTCTTCGGCAAGCTTTCCGGCTTCGCCCATGATCAGGGCGATGACGAAAAACACGGCGCTGATCATGCCCGACCAGACGTCGTTGCTGTCGATGTCCAACGCGATCGCCGTGACATGGCCGATGCCGAGAAGGCGTCCAGCCAGCAGTTCGAGCGGCGGCATGAAACATCCGGCCAGGGTGATCAGAAGCAGCGACAGCGCGAACGCCCGTAGATGACTCACCGCGCGAACACTGAAGAACTCCCCGCTTTCGAACAGGCGTAGCAGCTTGACCAGTCGGTAGAGCCCGACCAGGCAGATGATCGATTCCAGGGCGATTTCGAAGGTCAACAAGGCGGGATGGTCCGCCAGCGGTTTGGTAAACGACCGGGTGACTTCGACGTATTTGTTGGCCGTTTCCCACCCACCGGGCAAGGCCAGGGCGACGTTGCAGATCACGACCAGCGCCATCACGACGAGGACGCCATAGCGGAGCCATCGCGCCCGAGATTTGGCCTTAGCACAATCAATAATCATTGTTAAGTACATAAAGTTTACTGTTAAACAGTAAACGTTCTCCGTAAAGTTGTCGGCATGGCAACGATGTCGGAGATGTCCGTGGATTGCAAGGCGCGCCACGACTCCCGGGCCTCGTCGACGCTCGCGATAGCCGCCGCCATGGGCGTGCACGTCCTTTTGGTTCTGGTGATCCGCTTCGAGATGCAGCCGCAGGTGCAGAAGGGTATCGCCGTACCCACCGCGCGGGATGTGGCGCTCGAGGTCCGCTTTGTCGATCGGGCGTCGCGTCATGAGGCGGGTCGGTCCGGGTTCATGCAAAGCCACCCGACCCCCGTGGCCCACGTGAGCTCAGCGACCCGACCGCCTGATGCGCCTCGCGCGAAACCAAAGGCGGCAACGGCGCCGGTCACTTCGTCGGTCCCCGCTTCAGAGGCTGCTGTTGTCCGTCATTCCGGAGCGACCGACGTGACCACCGAATCGACCGACATGCCCGTGATGCACAAGGCCGAAGGCGAGTCGCCGACGCCGGACTTCATACCTCCCCAGCCCACCGACAGCGCCGGCATCATGTCGCATCGAAGCATCGTCGGATACACGAAGTCCCGTTTCGAAGACGCCTGGGTGCCACGCGACGAGAGCGTGGTGAGCGAGGGGCTCCGTCGCGCACAAGACGCCGCCACCCTCAAGAAAACGGTGGATTTTGGCCATGGCGTCCGCATGCACTGCGCGGTCGGCCCGCTGGGTGGCGGGTGTGGCTTTGGGGACGCTCCGTCGAAGGCCGCTGCCAAGGATGGTGATGTCAGGCTCAGCATGGCCCCCGCACACAGCCTGGCGAACGATCTGCCCGACGCACCGACACCGCCCAGCGAAGCCGCGTGCGTTGCCGCTTACCGCGTCGACGCGCGCGTCCCTCAAGGCTGCCCAACCGACACCCCGCTAAAAGCCATGGATGCCGAGAACGCCGAGCGCGTTCGACGCACCGGGCAACCCTAGGATCCCCATGCATTCGAACAGCAACGACACCCGTCGAACCCTATCAGGACTGGCACGGGCCGGCCTTCTGGTAGGAGGAGCGATAGCCCTCCTGATCACCTTCGGTGCGCACGTTCCCGTCATGAGCGCGCTGCAAACCTCTGCCCACCTGCTTTCCATCCGCCTGGAGAGAGCGACGGGCTGCGATCAGTACGGAGGCGGCATGGACGCGGCGGGGCAGGGCGCTCAGGCGACGATCGAGGCTTATATCCATGTCTGTGTCGATATTCCCGGATCGGCAGCGCGAGGCAGCTACCTCTTCATGCTGGATCTGGAAAAAGTGCGGCATTGAGTAACAATCTGCGCATTATTCCTCTGGAAGAAAGACTTAGTTTCGGAACGGGCGGATTGTAGGCATGGCGTCATTCAAGGAGGATCTCGCCATTGTTCATGGCTCGAAGGAGAGCCGTCATGAATCCAAACGCCGCTACCGCCGATATCAAACTGCCGCCCTCCGCGTCGACCGCACGGGTGTCCTACCGAACGGTCGATGTCGACGGCGTAACGATCGCCTACCGCGAAGCCGGCGCCAAACACAAACCGACACTGCTCCTCCTTCACGGCGTCCCCAGCTCGTCGAGAATGTACGACGGCCTGATGCGGAAGCTCGGCGATCGCTATCACCTGATCGCACCCGACTATCCCGGCTTCGGCAACAGCGATGCGCCGACGCCCGCCAACTTCGCGTACACGTTCGATCGTCTCGCGGAAGTCATGCAGAAGTTCACGGACGCCGTGGGAATCGATCAGTACGTGCTGTTCATGCAGGACTACGGCGCACCGGTCGGCATGCGTCTTGCCATGGCGCGTCCGTCGGCGGTGCTGGGCACCATCTTCCAGAACGGCAACGTATACGAAGACGGCCTCGGTCCGATCTGGGAGAAGCGCAAGGCGTTCTGGACGGATCGCGCCGCCAACGAGCAGCCCGTGCGCCAGGCACATCTCTCCGTGGAAACCACCCGTGCCCGCCACATCGGTACTGACCCTGACGTGGAAGCCTACGATCCCGACCTCTGGATGGACGAATACGCTTATGTCAATCGTCCTGGCCAGGCAGAGATCCAGTCCGAGCTTATTTTCGACTACCAGCACAACCTCGCGGCGTATCCGACGTGGCAGACGTGGCTACGCACGCATCAGCTGCCGACGCTTGTTGTCTGGGGCAAGCATGATCTGGCGTTTACGGTGCCCGGGGCGGATGCGTTCAAACGGGATCTTCCAAATGCCTGTATCGTGATCCTGGACGCGGGTCATTTCGCCATGGATACCCGACTCGACGAGGTGGCGGAAGCGACGCAGGCGTTCATGCGGGACACGCTCTAACCGCGTCATCGACCAAGAGGGACGGAACGCACAGTCCGTCCCTCCTGTGACCGGACTGATTTGCTCAGGCGGTGAGGCCGACCGGCTTCATCTTCGAGCACACCCGAACAACAACGAAAGCCGTGACCGCCATGGTCAGCGTCATGCCGAAGCCGAATTCCGTTGTGACGTACGGGGCCTTTCCATGTGTATTCGTCATCGCATCGAGAACGGCCTGGATCAGGGTGTTGTGGATGGCGTGCAAAACGACGCTCGGCCAGATGCTGGCTGATACGGTGCGTAGCCAGCCGCTGATCACCGCCATGCTCACCACCGTGAGCGTGAAGCAGGTGAGCGCATAGGCAGGCGGGGTTCCGCTGTTGTAGTCGGCGCCGAGGAGCACCGGATAGTGCCAGGCAGCCCAGATGAGTCCGACGACCAACGCACCCTTCGTCGTTCCGAGCCACGCGCCCATCCGAGGCTGGAGGAAGCCGCGCCAACCGAGTTCTTCCCCAAGCGCCCACATCATGGTCGAGAGGAAGGCGAAGACCAGCGTCGTGGGAATGCTGAACGCGGCGGCGAAGAGGCCTGCGTGGTCGACGACGTGATACGGCTGCGCGGATTGCGTGACGAAAGCCGGCCAGTCCAGCGCGCCCGGTATCAGTAGCCAGGTCAGGAAATACACCGGCAGCGCGTAGAACCACGGCAGGAAGTAACTCCAGCCGAGGACGTTCCACGTCGGCCAGTGCCAGCCGAGGCTGTCGATACGAATGCGACGGATGAGGCAGGTTACGAGTGCGGCGGCCCCCGGCGCCCACATCGTGATGCGAGAGATCATGGGCGTGGTGTAGCCGAGATAGACACTGAAGGCGTCGATGGGTGCACTAAAGGCCACCAACCAGAACAGGAACCAGGCGATGTCTTTGACGAGAGCTTCAGACTTTGTGGTCATGTGTGCTTTACAGTGAAAAGTTGACAAAGGGACGATAGCGGGCGCGGGGAAGGTGTGCGCATGCCGGAGGTCACTTGCCCACGTGCCCTATACCTCGGAGCAATACCTCGGGATTCTTCTGGCAAAAAGCCAGGGTCGCGCTTCCCATCACCTCTGGCGAGGTAAATTGGTCGAGGTTGATTTTGGACATTACGCGTCTTTTGTAACCACAGTCGCGATGAGGGGAAGGGTGGGCGTCAATCCTGACCATTTGCTTCGCGGCGAGATGCACAAGCGGCGGCTGGCGGTAGTCGTGAGCGTGGGAAGATCGCTCGTCCAGGTCGTGCCGGTGACATCAATCGTTCCGGCGGAAGCGGACAAGACGGCCTTCGAGTTATCGAACGAGACGTTATCAAAGCTCCATTTCTATGGCGGGAGCAAGAAGCGCAGTTTTGTTCTAGGCGGTATGGTCATGTCGGTATCAGTCGACCGTATTCTGGCGCCCGAGGTTACGCGGACCGGTGGCGCCGCCGTCCGCAACTACCGAGTGGTCATCAACCGTCGAGAGTTGCATGCCTTAAGTGCCGCACTCGCCCACGCTACCGGCATTTCCGACTATGAGGCTGCGCTGACGGCAAAGATCGCGCTTGCCCAGCGAGAGCGGGAGATAGTCAGTCTCAATGCGCGACTCACAACCTTGCAAGCAGAGGCCAATTCATCGTTCTGGGATTGCCGTGACTGGGAGGAAGCCGCACGGGAGCTTGCCAAGCGGTGGGGGTGTCAGCAGACGATGAAAAAACGTTTCACCGCGACCTCCGCCTCTTTCAACAGGAAGGGGTGGGGTTCGTAGAGGCTTGACGAACGCACTGTGTTCCGTACACTTGATCTCGGTCGGTAAGCTGGTGCAGCGCCGGAGCCGACGACGATTCCCTCGGGAGTCACGCTGCGATAGTCAAGTTTAGAAGAAGCCGCCGGAAGGCGGTTTTTTTTTTACGGCGCGGCCAGAAAAAGCATTCCCTTTTCTGCCACATGCCGAGTTCGGCGACCGCGCCTACAGACAACTTCAAGTTGTTTTGATACGGTCATTCCGTTGCCTGCGTCGTCGCTGTGAATGCTGCGCAGGCAACCATCGCTCTATGCGGTGAGAAGCGCGGCCCAGAGGTGTATCAGCACCCCTGGACCGCTAACCAAACCAACTGTTCTAGGAGTTGATATGGCTAAGCCAGATCATACGGTAACCGCTCGCCCGCCGAATCCCCCAGGCGACATCCCCATCGGTCACCCGGCGCCCTGCGTTCCCCGCAGGCACGGTTGAAGAACCGCGGCGGCAGCCGTCCCCCTGAGTTTTTTCTCGGCCGAGCAACCCGGCGCGTCGCCGTGTGACCCGAGAACAGGCGTGACTGCCCCCGCAACACACTTCGTCAATCCAACCGCACGGTGCCCGGACACGGGCAGCCGATGAACCCGCGAATCCGTGAGATCCGTTAGACCCGCGGCACGCTGCGCGATGCGTGGCGTGTCGCACCTGGATCGACGGTCAGCGAGCGGCAGGCAAGGAGAGCGTCATGGCTAAAACAAAAGCGCACACCCACCATCCCGGTTTCCACTACCACATCGATCCCGAGGCCACCGCGCACGACCTGATGAACGAGGCTACCGAGTGGCTTCAGTACGCCCGGAGCCTCACTCGGTTACTCGCCGATTTCATCCATGAGTCCGATACCGTGGACTGCCAGCGCGTCGCACACGGGTTGGAGGCGATCGGTGCGCTGACACATATGGGTGTGCAGTGCACGGCGCAGGCACATGCGCGGATGTGTTGGGAGAAGGGGGCCGCGTAGCGGGATGTGGCAGCCTGATAAGGATTTGCCTTGACGGCAGATAGCCGAATGCCCTATCAAGCGGTCCACAGGGGACACACGGACAGACAATGGATAGGGAAAGGGACGTTCTCGCGCAGAATGAGGCGGGACGCCGGTTGTTCGACGAGGGACGCTTCGACGAAGCGCGCGACGTTTTCCTCCGCGTGGCATCCGATCCTGCGGCGCTCGGTGCGGCGATCAACGTTGGCCAGTGCGATCTCCGCGCCGGACGTCTTGAAGCGGCAGAGAGCTGCGCGCGTCGCCTGATCGAGACATCGCCGGGCTTCGCGCCCGCCTGGGCACTTTTGGGTGAGGCCCTCATGCTGCTGTTGCGGTCGGGCGAGGCTGCGGACGCGTTTCGCCGTGCCGTGGCGATCGCGCCAACGAATGGCCTGTTATGGCGTCGCCTGGGCGACGCGCAACATGCAGGCAAGGAGCTGGAGCTGGCGCGAGAAAGCTATGCGCGAGCGTTGCGGGAGGCGCCGGACGACGCAAAGAGTCTCGCCGCGCTGGTGTCGGTCAAACGCGTGCTTTGTGATTGGGACCGTCTGGATCAGTTGTCCGTCGCCCTACGTCAGACCGTGCGCGACGGACGTGGTGCGGTCCAGCCGCTCTCCTTCCTGGCCGAGGGCGACGATGCGGCGGAGCAGCGTCAATGCGCGAGGGCCTGGGTGGAGCAGCGCGTGCGATCGATCGGTCCGCCCATGCCTCTTGCCAACGGCAACGCGAAGCCGCGTATCGGCTTCGTCTCCTACGGCTTTGGCGCTCATCCCACGGCGATCCTCGGCTCGGCGGTGATCGAAGCCATGCGCGCCCAGGGCGTCGACCTCCATTTGATCTGCACCGGCCTAGTCCGCTCGAAGGAAATGCGTACTTCCAAGGCCCAGGAAATCATCTTCCGAATGGATCGCCTGAGATGGTGGCGCAACCAATCCCCACGATTGACAATCCGAGCGTGACAAAAATTTTGACGGTGCATGTGAAATGAAATATCCAAATGATGAAGTAATCGTCGTCGATGTGGCCGGCAACAGGGCGCGTTTAGTTGTCACGGATGATCACCGCGTTGAAGCTTTGCAGGTCCTTGGTTTCGAGCGACAAGAGGATCAATTCGTGAGGGTGATTGAGGACGACGATGATCGGAGGGCGCTAATCCATGCACTAATTAAACTGGACGCCGTCTTTTCAGTAGGCCCCGGTTGGTCACCATCGGAGCTTCTTCAGTACTACGTAAAGCAAGGTGAGAAATTTGGTGCCTATCGAATGATCTCGTGGTCGGGGCAAGACTCCTACTCGATTCATTAGAGTCGAGTGTAAACGCCCGCGCCAAGCGGGCGTTTTTTTGTCGTTCCAAACAGTGCACTCTCTGATGCGGAAGCTGTTCAAACCGTTTCCTCACTTGGAAAGGCACTGCAAACTTACTGGCCGCCGAATGATGGTTTCTGGTCGGCGCCGACAGTTGAAAGCTTACAACCCGGTTATCAGTTCAGTCGCTACGGTGGTTTCTTCGATGGAAGCGGGACGTTCCTAGATTTTGGTGCATATGGTGCGGCCGCTGACGTACCCTACGGAATGCGCGCTTTGGCGCCCGGATCAGACATGAAGCCGTTGAGCAGGTAACTACACGTTGCGCTCGCCTTTCTATCTGGACGCGACGCCGGGACGGTTGAATTCGGGCGTTCCACTTGGACTACAGAATGTGCTCGTTCGGACTGAAAGCCGCGTGCTCGAAGATGCCGAGTCTTCTTCGTTGACCGGTATCGACGCAACTGACGTCACCTTGGAAGCTACCAAGACAGCGGACTCTAGTTC
>NZ_JBFUAT010000018.1:0-88793 GCF_056406135.1 Luteibacter sp. P1_D3
CACCTGGGTGCACTCGTACGTGAGCGCAGACAGGACGCGCACCTTCTGCGGTTACGACGCTCCCAGCCCCGAAGCCATCCGTGAGGTGGGGCAGCGCAACCAGCTTCCCGTCGGCAGCATCACCGAAGTGTCCGTGCTCGATCCGTATTTTTACTTAGGTACCGGACATGCCGGGGTCGAAACCGTGGCGCACTCCCGGCTCCGCACGCCCTGGCTACCCTTCAGTTACGTGCTGGCCTGAGGCGCGATGCTGCAAGGGCAGCACGTCGCTTCACTCGTCTGGAACCTGCCCGGTGCGAACATAGGGCAGGTTCCGGGGAGCGGGTACGGTGGAACTCATCGAACGCGATTACCCCCTGCAACGGTTGCATGAAGCGGTCGAGCGAGCGGAGCAGGGTTCAGGGCTCATCGTCCTGGTCAGCGGAGAGGCGGGCATCGGCAAGACATCGCTGGTCCGCCGTCTCGTTCGCGACCGGACCGGGGAAGGCGACCGCGTGCTCTGGGGAAGTTGCGAGGCGCTGTTCTCGCCCAGGCCCCTGGGGCCGATCTACGACATGGCCGGCGCCTTCGATGGGGACGTGCAGGGCATGCTCGGCGTCGACGGGCCCCGCGCGAGGTTGTTCACCGCCATCCTGAGCGATCTGCAGCATTCGCCGCGCACGACGATCCTGATTCTCGAGGACGTGCACTGGGCCGATACCGCGACACTGGACCTGGTGAAATACCTGGCCCGACGTGTCCATCCCCTGCGCGCCGTCCTCCTGCTTACCTATCGTGACGATGAGATAAGCGACAGGCATCCGCTGCAGACCGTCTTCGGTGACCTGCCCACCGACCGTGCCGGCGCGCGTCGAGATCGCCATGGTCGACGCCGTGCTCGCGCCGTCGCTCGATGACCTCTCCTCCGCCCTGGCGTCGGGCCTCCTGACTGCAGCGGACGTCTGGTATGCCTACCGCCATGAACTGGCGCGCATGGCCGTCGAAAAAGCCCTGGCCGCGCCGGTGGCAACGGCCCTACATGCACGCGTGCTCGCCTGCCTCGAGACCGGGAACGATCCCGTGCCGATGGCCCGGCTGGTCCATCACGCCGCGGGTGCGGGCGACGCAGCGGCCGTGTTGCGGTACGCGCCACTCGCCGCGGCCGAGGCGATGAAGCCTATGCGGACGATGCGGTGGCGTTGTTGGAACAGATGCCGGAAGAGAGCGAATTTGCCTGGGCATTGAGCAACCGGTCGCAGCTGTACATGCTTGCCGGACGTACGCCCGAAGCGGTCGCATGGGGTACGCGCGCCATGGAGCTGGCCAAGCGGGTTGATGACACCGAGGTCCTGTGCCACGCGATGAACAACGTGGGCACGGCGATGCTCTCGAGTGGCGATCCGGAAGGCCGGCACTGGCTCGAAGAGAGCCTTTCCATCGCGCTTGATCGCGGCTACGGGGAGCATGTCGCCCGGGCCTACGCCAACCTGACCAGTACCGAAGTCACGACCCGCAACTACGTCGTGGCCGCACGGACGATTCATGAGGCGGGTGTCTACTTCGCCGAGCGTGATCTCGACTCGTGGGCAAACTACGTGCTGGCCTGGAAGGCCCGCGTGGATTTCGAGCAGGGACGCTGGGACGACGCTGCCCGCCTGGCGAGTCAGCTCATCGTTCGCGATGCGGTGGCGCCGGTGACGCGCATACCGGCCATGGCCGTGCTGGCACGTATCCGCCTGCGACGTGGTGACCCCGGTGCGACCGAACTGATCGACGAGGCCAGCGAACTGGCCAGTCAAACCGGCGAACTGCAGCGGCTCGCACCCATCGCCGTCGCACGCGCGGAAGCGGCGTGGCTCCGTGGCGAGACCTGCCTGAACGATCCGTGGGTCGGGGCAGGGCAAATATCGCGACAGCGACGACCCGTACGCGATGCAATGGGAGGGGGCTTGGCAGTCCGCTGCGGACGCGTGGCGCATTCTCGCTTGTCCCTACATGCGCGCGATGGCCCTGTGGGATGGCGAGGAAGCCTGCAAACTCGAAGCCCTGGCCATCTTCGAAGCCATGGGCGCCTGCGCGACAGTGAAGCTATGTCGCGCCCAGTTGCGCCAGGCCGGCATACGTGGCGTGACACGGGGACCAAGAGCTACCACGGTCGCCAATCCCGCCGGCCTGACCACGCGCGAACGCCATGTCATGAGCCTGTTGGCGAAAGGCCTGTCGAATGCGGAAATCGCACAGCACATCGTTCGCTCGGAGAAAACCGTCGAGCATCACATCTCGGCCATCCTGCGCAAGCTGGACGTCTGTTCCCGCGGTGAAGCCGTCGCCGCCGCGGGGCGGCTCGGACTGACCGACCCGCCCTAGCGACGTGGGCCGTTATGGGGACAGCTTCGCCGTGAACTGCTTGCGCAGCTCGGCCGGCACGTCACCCTTCCCGAGCGACGCATCCAGCTGACGAACGCGTGCGCGGAACGCCGCCACCTCCTGCGCGAAATGTTCGGGGTGATAGTCGATGAGCCGATCGGCTTGCGCGGCTTCGGAAAGTTCGTCGGGAATGCCGCCGAACTCCGTCCAATGGCTCTTCAACCACTCGACCGCCTCGCGAACGTCGCGCATCTTACCGACAAGCCCATCGACATCGGGGGCATCATCCGGCCAGGTGACGTCGATCGCCTGGGCGCTGGCGAAGTCATGCGCCGGCAAGGACACCTGCAGCGTCAGCGTGCGTCCCTCGAGACGCCATGACCCAGGCTTGAGTTCGGCATCGCCCGCGACGCGCTGGAGCGTCTGGCCATCGACGACCACGCGTGACGGCATCGCCGACGCGACGAAGGCCACGCTCCAGTGACGCGTCGATGGCATACCCGCGTACGTGCCGGAACGCGGCGCGATGCGCAGGCGCACCGCGTGCTTCGACCACTCGGTGGTCAGTGTGGTGCGTGCGAAGGCCTTGCCGCGATATCCTTCATCGTCGCCGGCATCTTCATACAGTTCCGCCTGCCGGTTCGCGCCTGGATGGATCACGAAGGTGCGCGCACCATCATCGTTGGCGACGCTGTGCGTGGGATCGCTATTGGTCGGCACGATGGCGCCCGCGCGGGCGAATACCGGCACGTCGTCCAGGCGATAGCGACCGCTCACGGTCTGTCCGCCTTTCAGTGTCCGGCCGCGAGTCACGTCGAACCAGTCGCCCTTGGGCAGCCATGTGGTCTGTCTGGCGAAACCATCGCTGCCGGCGGCCGCGGTCACGGGGGCGACCAGCAGGTCGTCACCGAACATGTACTGCCCCGCGGTCTGGTAGGCCTTCTCGTCATCCGGCCATGCGTAATACATCGGGCGCACCAGCGAAACGCCAGTATCGAAGGCCTTGCGGCCCATGGTGTAGGTGTACGGCAGCAAGGTATATCGCGTGAGCACGGTGTCGCGCAACGCATCGAACTGCGCCGGCGCGAAACGCCAGGGCTCCTTGCGAAGGTCCGGATTCTTCGTCGTGTGCGTGCGCATGATCGGGCTGTACGCGCCGAACTGCATCCAGCGTATGTAGAGCTCGGGATCGATCCGCCGTGTCGCCGGATCGCTCTCGTCGCGGAACGTATGGCCGCCCAGATCGTGGCTCCAGTAGCCGTAGAGGACATTGGAGGCGGTAGCGGTGAAGCGCGGCTGGAAGGCCAGCGAGCCCCACGAGATGATCGAGTCGCCCGAGAAGCCGATCTGGTAGCGATGGTTACCCAGGCCACCCCAGCGATGATAGATCAGCGCGCGCTTCTCGCCCTGTTGCTGCATGTGGGTAAAAAACACGTGGTTGAGCCACCACGTGTTGCTCAGGCCCGGCTGGGCCTTCGATTCACGCCACTGCTGCCAGTCCAGCCACCAGAAGCTCACGCCCATGTGCTGCAGCGGATCGAGCACGGTCTTGAAGAAGGCGGCCATGTACGTCGCGTCAGCGGCCTCGAAGGCCAGTGGCTTGGCGGGATCGGCCTTCAACTCGCCCATGAACCGGCCGTAGGATTCTTCGTGGGGCAGGATGCCCGAGGCCGGGTGCAGGTTCAGCGTCACCTTGAGGCCCTGATCGCGCAGCCACTGCAGGAGGCGCTCCGGCTCGGGGAACAAGGCGCGATTCCAGGTGAAGCCGGTCCAGCCCTTGTCCTGGCCGTTGATGTCGTTCTGCGGATGCACCGATGACAGTCCGTCCGTACGGTGCCAGTCCATGTCGATGACCAACACGTCGAGGGGAATGCGGTAACGCACGAAATCGGCGACCACGTCGCGCAGTTCGCTATCGCTGTAGTTCCAGTAACGCGACCACCAATAGCCGAAGGCATAGCGCGGCGGCAGCGGTTCGCGGCCGGCCAGCAAGGCGAAGTCCCCGAGTGCCGCGGTGTAATCGTGGCCGTAACCGAAGAAGGTCCAGTCCGTGCATTCCTGGCAGGCCCGTCGATGCACCCAGGGCAGCGTCTCGTCGCCAAAGACGAAGCTTCCGGTGTCGTCCACGACATGCCAGCCATCACGCGAGAGCAGGCCGTCGCCCAGGTCCAGCGGGGTGTTGTCCCTGACGTGTCGATCGCCGTCCACCTGATCGAGCGTGCGTGCGGTGCCGCCGAGGTTGGCCGCGTCTTTCTGGCCCGGGTGCCAGGTGAAGGCGGGCTTGGCCCTGTCCGATGCGATGCTCAGGTTCTCGGCCGTAAAGACGCCTGCACCTTCCTTGTAGCGGAGGATGATGTCGGTGGTACGTATGACCAGCCAGCCGTTCTCATGGGCGATCTTTGCGTCGACTGGCGGGGCGTCGTTGCGCGTGGCGAAGACCAGGGACGGCGCGTCTTCGAAATGACCGTTGCCGGCGAACTCCATGCGGATGACGCGCGGCGTGAGGACGGTGAAGCGGGCAGATCCGCTGATGACGGCTTGGGGTGTGGCCTGGGCGATCGATGGTCCGATCAGGAAACATACCGTCGAAAACAAGATCTTCCGCGCTAGCGTCATGCGTCTGGCCCCAAGGATGAGAGGACGCCCGGGCAGTGCCCGGGCAACAGCGGACCGTAGCATGGGTGGCGACCGTCGCAATGCGCCGTATGGCACATTCCAGGGCAAGGTCATCCAGCACGTCGCCTTTGACGTATATGATCCTGACACTCTTCCCCCACCACAGGAGCCCCCGTCATGAAGCCCTTGATGACCCTCGCCGCGCTTGCGCTGGCCGGTACCGCCGCCCTGGCGACACCGGCGTCCGCCGCGCTGAAAGAAGGCACGCAGGCACCGGACTTCACCTTGCCCGCCTACCTGGCCGGCAAGCCGTTCACCTTCAGACTCGCCGACGCCCTGAAGCAGGGCCCGGTGGTGGTGTATTTCTTCCCCGCGGCGCATACGGATGGCTGCAATGTCGAAGCCCACATGTTTTCGGAGGCGATCGACAAGTTCAAGGCGCTGCACGCGACGGTGATCGGCGTGACAGCGGGCAATACGGGTGAGCTCGCGGCGTTCTCGACGGAGAACGAGCACTGCGGCGGCAAGTTCGCCGTCGCTGCCGACGAGGGCGCGAAGATTGCGAAAGCCTACGATTCGACCCTGATGATCCGGCCAGGCTGGTCGGACCGCACGTCCTACGTGATCGCGCCGTCGGGCAAGATCACCCATGTGTACTCGAGCCTGAAGCCGCAGAAGCATGTGCAGGAAACACTCGACGCGGTCAAGGCGATCGAGGGCGCCCATTAACACGCGCGACTGCGCGGTGTTCGACCTC
This sequence comes from Luteibacter sp. P1_D3, assembly GCF_056406135.1. Classification (NCBI taxonomy): domain Bacteria; kingdom Pseudomonadati; phylum Pseudomonadota; class Gammaproteobacteria; order Lysobacterales; family Rhodanobacteraceae; genus Luteibacter; species Luteibacter sp. P1_D3. Next base: position 5,720 of record NZ_JBFUAT010000018.1, read on the forward strand.
GACAAGACTCTGCTCTCGGCGGATTCGACCGTCGAGTGGATGCGTGGTTTGTTGCGGGCATCACCGTTGAAGCTGCTTGCCGCGCTGCCGGTGCTGCCGGTGGCGTTGGTGATGCTGCACATGCCGTCGGCGAGGCGCATCGGTGCGTCCCTTTTGCTGTGGATCGCCACGTACGGTCTCGACAAGGCGGCGTTGGAGCAGAGCATCGATGCCTTCGCCGTGCGATTCGAGCAAGGCATGCGCTCGCTGCGCTGGATCGACGATGGGATGGCACGGCTGAGGGAGCACCTGGACCGCGGTGACCGCGTTGTCATCGTAACGGCGGCGCCGCAGTGGCTTGCCCGGCGTCTGCTTGCCTCGTTTGCCGGCGATCTCCCGATGATCGGCTCGGAACTGCGGAGGTCGGGTAGCGGCTGGATCATCCACCGGCATTGCCGTGGTATGGAAAAGTGCCGGATGCTTCTCGAAGCGGGTTATGGCAAGGCGTGGCGATGGGCGTATAGCGACAGCGCCGATGATGCGCCGATACTGGCTCGCGCGCGGGAAGCCTTCCTTGTCAATGCAACGGCGGCAACCCAGCGACGAGCCGCTGCACACGGTGCGTCCCATGCGGTCGTGCTGCACTGGCCCGCATAGCGCTCAGCGCAGGGTGATGGCGACATCGCGATGGCGTTCGGCGAGATTGCCCGACCAGTCGCTCGCCACGATGCGAATCAGGTAATCGCCGGGCGGAAAGATGCTCGCGTCCCAGGCGCCGTCGCCGACTTCGCCGTGGCGGAGGACATGCGTCACGGCGTAGATGAATCGCGTGCGGGCACTGCCGTGTACGGTCTCGCCGCTCTCCGGTGCATAGATGACGCGCGCCGCATCGTCGTCCTCAGGCAGTACGTCGAAGACGATGTTCATTCGCGCCGCTCCGAAGGCGGGCAACGGCGTACCGTCCGCGGCCAGCACCTGGTAGCCGACGGCGTATAGACCCAGGCGCCGCCGGGCGAGATTGCCGTCGACCTGGTCCCAGGCTTCGACCGCGATCTGGATACCTCCCGCGTTACGGGGAACGATCAACCGGTTCGCCACCTTCGTGCGCAGGGCCGTACCGGCGGCATCGCGCAATTCCACGGCGTCGATGGTCGGCGGGATGTGGTCGACGAAACCGGTGAATCCCAGTGCGAAGGCATTGCGATTGGCAACGTTCCCGGTCAATGAGAGGTGCGTATGCGCCATGGCGTTGACCGTGCCCAACACCTCGCCTGCGTGGAAGCGCGTGCCACGGCGGACCTGGACACGTTCCGGCTTGCCATCGTCACCTGCGCCGATGACGAAGCGCTTCGGGTCCAGCGACTGCCCTCGGGCATTACGGCCGACACGCATGTGGATGTAGTCGATGCGATCGATCGCCAGCCCTTCGTTGAGCTTGCCGAATCCCCAGGTCGACAGCGGATCACTCACCTTGCCGTCGGCGATCGCATGGACTTCGTCGCCGACGTCCGCACGCACGTCGAGCCCACCGTGCAGGTGATCGCGACTCTCACCTTTGTCGTTGCCGCGCACCTCGCCGAGCACGCCGACGATCTCGTGCCAGGCATCCTGCGGAGCGATCGGCCATCGGCCCTCCGTGACCGGAAGGGGTGCATCAGGCGCGGGCCCCATGGGAGCCGGGAGTGCAGGAGCCGGTGCGTCATCGACACGATAGATCCGTGCCGACGCGGCGTCCGTGACTATGAGCTGGCTGCCATCGAAGGCAAGTGAGGCCGGCTGTCGCATCGCCTGGCTGCCGTCCTCACCCGTGAGGATGCGCAATGTGCCGTCGTAGCCATAGCGCAATATGCGGCCGTGCACGGCCTCGGTGACATACACCGCATCGGTATCCGCGACGATACCGAGCGGCCGATGCAGCGGCGCATCGTCGTCTTCGCGGGACGACTGGGCCAGGGTACTGACCGTGCCATCCGGGGCGATACGCCGGATGGCACGATTACGGGTGTCCGCGACCCAGATCGATCCGTCCGGTCCGATCGCGAGCGAACACGGTGTGTCGAACCGGGCCTGAGTCGCCGCGCCGTCCTGATAGCCGGGGGCACCACCGGCGATCGTGGTGACCGTACCGCTGGCGTCGATACGACGGATGCGATGGTTATAGGTGTCGGCCACGTAGAGGTTGCCGTGACCGTCCGGTACCACGCCGAGGGGACCGTTGAAGCGGGCGTCGTGACCGGCACCGTCGCGGTCGCCGGGTCCATGCCCGCCGGCGACGGTCGTCACCGTGCCCTTCGGATCGACGCGGCGGATCGCATCGTTGCCCGTATCGGCCACGTAGAGGGTCCCGTCGGTATCGATGGCAAGGTCCGACGGGGTGTCGAAGCGGGCCACACCGGCAGGACCATCCGCCAGACCGGAGACGGAACCTGAGAACGTCTCGCTGCGTCCCGTCCGGTCGATGACGCGAATGCGATCGTTGTCGCCGGCATCCGCGACGAAGACACGCCCGTCGGCCGCCACCGCGATGCCCCAGGGATCGGAGAAGCGCGCGGGGGAGCCGTCGCGGAACCCGGCTACGCCGTCACCGGCGAGCAGTGCCAGATGGGCAGGATCCCGTGCGAAACGATGCACGACGCCAGCGTCGCGGATGGCGGCCGACGGCGAGGCTGCATCGACCGAACGATCCCGATGGCTACGGTGCAGGCAGCCGAGCCCGATGGCGATGACAAGAACCAGCAGGGCGAGTCCTATCCACTTACCGCGTCTCACCATCGAGGTTCCGTCCAGGGCATCCGGCAGAGGATAACGCACGGAAGTGTGATCGCCGACGCGATTTCAGCCAGCGAACAGTGGACACATCCACCCGTGTGCGAAAACTGTCACAACCCGCCGCGATACTCCACGGCGCAGGGGATCACGACAACGCACGGGGCACGCATGACCATCCAGGATCGGCGGCACTTCCTGAAGTTTTCACTTGGCGCCGCGGGTGCCGCTTTCGCGGCCTCCGTCGTGCCGCCGTCCATCCAGAAGGCGCTCGCGATACCCGCGGCACGCCGCACGGGGACGCTGAAAGATATCGAACACGTGGTCATCCTCATGCAGGAGAACCGCTCGTTCGACCATTACTTCGGCAGCATGCGCGGTGTGCGCGGCTTCGGCGATCCCCGGACGCTCACCCTCGGTACGGGGCGTTCGGTGTGGCATCAGCCGGTGACCGCCGGCAGTGACGACTACCTGCTTCCGTTCCGTCCCAAGGCGGATAATCTCGGCCTGCAATTCATCGAAGACCTGCCGCACGGCTGGAACGATACCCATGCGGCCTTCAACGCGGGCAAGTACGACCAATGGGTGCCGTCAAAAGGCACGACGACCATGGCCTACCTGACGCGCCAGGACATCCCGTTCCACTACGCGCTGGCCGATGCGTTCACCGTGTGCGACGCGTACCACTGTTCGATCCTGTCCTCGACGGATCCGAACCGTTACTACATGTGGACCGGCTACGTCGGCAACGACGGGCAGGGCGGGGGACCGGTGCTCTCCAACGCGGAGCTCGGGTACGACTGGACCACCTACCCGGAACGCCTCGAGGCGGCCGGCGTGTCGTGGAAGATCTACCAGGACGTGGGTGCCGGCCTCGACGCGGCGGGCGGCTGGGGTTGGGGTTCCAATCCCTACATCGGTAACTACGGCGACAACTCGCTGCTTTACTTCGACTCGTACAGAAATGCCGAGCCAGGCAATCCCCTCTACGACAAGGCGCGCACCGGCACGAACACGCTCAACGGCCAGTCGCTGTTCGATATCCTGCAGAAGGATGTCCTGGCCAATCGCTTGCCGCAGGTGTCGTGGATTGCTGCGCCGGAAGCGTACACCGAGCATCCCAGTTGGCCCGCCAACTACGGCGCCTGGTATATCGACCGCGTGCTCGATGCGCTGACCGCCAACCCGGAGGTCTGGAGCAAGACGGCGCTGTTCATCACCTACGACGAGAACGATGGCTTCTTCGATCACATGTTGCCGGCGTATCCGCCGGCGTCGCGCGATCGAGGCCTGTCCACGGTGAGCATCGACGGGGAGGTCTATCCGGGCGGCAACGGCTTCAATCCCGGCGTGTACGGCCTGGGCGTGCGGGTTCCGATGCTGGTTGTCTCGCCCTGGAGCAAGGGCGGCTGGGTGTGCTCCGAGACTTACGATCACACCTCGATCCTTCGCTTCCTCGAGCAGCGCTTCGGCGTGCGCGAGCCCAACATCTCGGCCTGGCGGCGTGCCGTTTGCGGCGACCTGACGCGGGCCTTCGACTTCGAGGGGCATGACGGGCGGGTGCCCGCGTTGCCCTCGACGAATGCGTACGAACCCGATCGCGGCACGCATAGCGATTTCAGTCCGACGCCGCCGACCGACCAGCACCTCCCACGACAGGAACGCGGCCAACGGCCGGCCCGCGCGCTGGCATACGCACTGGAGGTGACAGGTAAGCTGGATCAGGGGCAGGGGCGATACGTCCTCGACTTCGGGAACACGGGTGAGATCGGTGCCTGCTTCGCCGTCACCTCGTCCCTGCGGTCCGACGGCCCGTGGACGTATACGGTCGAGGCCGGCAAGTCCTTGGCCGACTACTGGACCAGTTCCAACAGCGGTGATGCCTACGACCTCACCGTGTTGGGGCCGAATGGTTTTCTCCGCCAGTTCAGTGGCAAGCAGCCGGCAAAGGCCGAGGATCACCGGCGGCTCGCGTTGCCTGAGGTCACGATGTCGCAAGGCCGTCATGCAGGTGAACTGCATCTGGTGCTGAGCAATGGCGGTGGGCGTCCTTGCGCCATCACCATCCAGGCCAACGCATACCTGCACCAGGCGCCGCAGCGCTATTGGCTGCAGCCCGGCGAGCACGTGGACGCGCGTTGGGATATCGCCGGATGCGATCACTGGTACGACCTGAGCGCGACGTCCGACGCCGATCCCTTATTCTTGCGGCGATTCGCCGGGCATCGGGAGACCGGGAAGCCGTCCGTCTCCGATCCGGCGCTGGGCGGGTGACGGGGCGAAGTTAAGGTTTCTTCGCTCGTGTAATCAGCTTTTTACCGATGGGGCAACAAGCCGCTTCGCCGCGAACATGATGCCGCCCGCCATGCCACGCATGGCGGCTGTCGTCGCGGCGAAGCGCCGCGGCATCCCCTACCGGCGAAAAGGAACGCATCATGTCACTGCAGACAACGACAAACGACTGGGTCATCAGCGGCCACGGCTCGACCTCCACCGCGACCAAGCCCGCGGAAACCACGGTACCGGCGCACGTGCGCCTGGTACTGCTCGCTCCTCCGGGGGCTTTCCTCAGCAACCGGCTGGGCCAGGCGCTGGAACGCGGTGTCAAGATCGACAAGCTGGTGCTTCGCCAGAACGGTCGTGACAACTCGCATTCGCCGAGTGTCTACGAGCCGGGCAGCAAGGCGCCCAACCTCACGCTGCACTTCATCGGCCCGCGCGATATCGGTACGCCGACCGTTCCCCACGTCATCGGCGTGGCCGTGGATACGCAGCTCAACGACATCTGGGCGCGTATTCCGGCCAGCTCGAAGGTCGTCACGGTGTACTGGGCTGCCTGCTCGAACGTCGACAACGATCCGCACGGCCCGACCGTCGACTATTAAAGCTGCCGTCTGACGCGATGCCCGGCGGGGCCATGGGCCCCGTCTGGCATGCATTGGGCGGGTTCATGCGTCGCGAGGCGCGCCTTCCTGAAGCAACGGATGCGCGCGAGCGAAGCCATCCAGCGCCGCGCAGTTCGCCGCGATGTCGCGCAGCGTCGGCATGCTGTCGAGGTCGATCTGCAAGGCCTGCGCACGGAACACGATACTCACCAGGCAGATGTCCGCCATGGTGGGCGTGTCGCCGTGGCAGAACCTGCCCGTTTGCGGATCAGTCGCCAGGAGGCGTTCCAGGCTTTCCAGATTCGTCGTCAGCCAGTGAACCTGCCATGCCTGCCACGCGACCTCGTCAAAACCGCCGTGCAGGGAGAGGTATTTCTTCACGCGTGGTGGCAGTAGAGGATTGGTATCCGTTACCAGCAAGGCAGAGAGCGAGCGGACCCTTGCGCGGCCGTGCAAATCAGATGGGAGCAGGGGTGGTTGGGAGACCTTTTCCTCGAGGAATTCGAGGATCGCCATCGACTGGGTCAGCGGCGGATGGCCGTCCTCGACAAGGGCGGGAATCACGCCCGCCGGATTGATGGACAGATACGCGGGTGTTGTCTGCTCGCTTTTTTCCAGATCGACGAACCGCTCGTTCGCGACCAATCCCTTCATGTTCAGCGCGATCCTTACCCGATGGGTGGCCGCGGTACGCCAGAAAGCGTAGAGCTCGAAGTCTGCGTTGGTTGACACGGAAGATCCTGCTGTCGTTGGACTGGCTGGAGCATGAGTCTTCCGTTTTCCAGCGTCCAAGACCGGTTCGTTATCCGCGTCATAGGCTCTTCTTATTGCCCACGCCACTCACGGCGAAGAGGCCCGCGACGATGAACGCCATGCCCAGCCATTCGCCGGCCGTCGGTGTCTCGTGCAGGATCGCCCAGGCCATCAGGACGCTGATTACCGGGACGGCTAGCGACGACACCGAAACGACCGCCGTCGGGAGCTTGCGTACGACCAGCAGCCACAGCGTCCATGCGAGACAAGTCGCCAGCAGTACCGAGTAAGCCAGGCCTGCGATGAAGGTCGGGCTCCATTCGATGGATCGCTGGGGAACGAGCAGGGCGACGACGCCCAACGCAGCGGCACCGAATGCCATCTGCCAGGCCGTAAAGGTGAGCGGATCCGGTCGATGCCGCTGGAACATGTGCTTGCTGGTCACGGTACCCAGCGCCCAACAGGCGCCGCTCACCAGAGCAATTCCCGTGCTGACCGGATTGCCCAGGCCGTGCCATGGCGCGATGACACAGGTAAGGCCGATCGCGGCGAGTGCCAGTCCAATCCAGTGCCGGCGTAGTGGACGTTCTCCAAGGAAGGCCCAGGCGAAGAGCACGGCCCAGAACGGCATGGCGTACGCCAGCAGGACGACATGGCCCGCGCCGCCTGAGATCAGGGCGAACTGACCCAGACCCTGGAAGGCAGCTGTCTGGGCGAGGCCGGTGACGAGTGTCCCGACGATCGGTGGCGGTGCCAGTGGCCGACGCAACGCCACCAGCACGACGAACAGCAGCACGGCGCCGATGCTGTAACGCAAGGCCGAGAAATCGAACGGCCCTGCGTAGCGCAGCACGACCTTCATGACGATCCAGCTGAAGGCCCAGATGACGACGGTGGCGCTCAGCGCGATGACCGAGCCCGTGGATGCTTTTGCTTCATTCATGCCTAAGCGTACAACCACGCTGCTCGTCGACTGAAATGCTCAGAAAGGTTTGGTCGGCAGGTACTTGCCGTCCAGCGTAATTACGGCGCGCTCGCCGCCGTCCGGATCCGCGACCTTCTTGATGTCGAGCTTGAAGTTGATGGCACTGATGATGCCGTCGCCGAACTTCTCGTGAACCAGCGCCTTGAGCGTGGTCCCGTAGACCTGGATCATTTCGTAGAAGCGGTAGATGGTCGGGTCGGTCGGGACGCCGCCTTCGATGCTCCCACGCACGGGAATGGTCTGGAGCAGGGCGATCGCGTCCGCATCCAGGCCGAGCTTCTTGCCGACGATCTCGGCAACGTTGGCAGGAAGAGGATGCTGGCCGAGCAATGCGGCCGTGACGAAGGCTTCGGACAAGCCGGTGCCCTCGGCGATCTGGGCGAACGTGAGCGACTTCTTCACCTTGGCCAGCACGATGGTGTCGGCGAGGTCCAGACGGGAAGCGTTGCGATACTGGGACTGGGTCATGGCGGGTCTCTGTGTGGGGAGTGGGGAGTCAGGCGGCTTCGCGAGCTGATGGATGGACTGCCAGCGGAACGAAGGTGCCGGTCGATGCGTCATACGCATCAATGCGGCCGCTCTCGATGTCGTAGCACCAGCCATGCAGGGCCAGGCGACCTTCTGCCAGTGCCAGGCGGACCGAGGGATGCGTCTGCAGGTTGGCGAGCTGGGCGATGACGTTCTCGCGAATCATCGCGTCCGCCTTGGCGGTGGCGCTGGCATGCGACCGCGCTTCGTTGACGACGCGCGCCGAGTCCGCATAGCTGAGCCAGTGAGCGACGGCCGGCATGTGCGTCATGCAGGTGCAGTTCGCGACGGCGGTCATTGCACCGCAGTTGGAGTGCCCGCAGACGACGATGTCCGAGACCTTGAGCGCGGCCACGGCATATTCGACGGTCGCCGTGACACCGCCGGGTTCGGGCCCATACGGTGGAACGATGTTGCCGGCGTTACGGATGACGAAGAGCTCGCCGGGTTCCTGCTGGGTAACCAGCTCTGGGACCATCCGGCTGTCCGAGCAGGAAATGAACAGGGTGCCGGGGCTCTGCTGATCGGCCAAGTTCTTGAACAACGTTGCCCTGGCAGGAAACGCGTCGCGCTGGAACTTAAGAATGCCGTTGATGAGGTCTTTCACGTTGGGCTCTCGGTCTGGCTGGTGCAAGCGAGACTAGGCCCGGGGCGGGATTAACGTAAAAGACCGATATCCAATCGAGTCCATCGGTTTTTCTTATGGGCTGCCGATGTCCGGGCGGACCACGGCGTCGCAGGGCAGCAGACGATCAGTGTCGTCGAGTTCCTCGGCATGGTGTTCGCCCCACTGCCGCATTTGCGCGATCAGCGATTCCAGGCTCATGCCCAGCGGCGTGAGGGCGTAATCGACGCGGCGCGCGTCATCCGCGCCCGCCTTGCGATAGACCACGCCGTGCTCCTCCAGCGCGCGCAGTTGCTGGATCAGTACTTTCTGGCTCAGCGAGGGAATGTGCTTCTCCAGTTCACTGAGACGCTTCGGGCCGGTCAGCAGCACGGAGATGAGGACGCCCTTCCAGCGGCCCGAAATGACGCCGAGCGTTCGCTCCAGGGGTAGGCCAGGCAGGTGTTTGCTGATTTTCATGTTGCACACCAATGGGTGTGTGGATGGGGCGATTCAAGCGGAATAGCGTACGCCGATCACATCCCTTCCCGAGGAACGATCGATGACGACCTTGTTTGAGACCCACGCGCTTGGTAACGAAACGGTGTTGAAGAATCGCATCGTGATGGCGCCCATGACCCGGACCCGGACGTCAAAGGGCGATCTGCCGAACGCGCTCATGGCCACCTATTACGGCCAGCGCGCCAGTGCGGGACTAATCGTGTCCGAGGCGACCGATGTGTCGCCGTGGTCGAAAGGCTATGCGTGGACGCCAGGTATCTACACGGAAGCCCAGGTCCAGGGGTGGCGTCTGGTGACCGACGCGGTTCACCACCGCGGTGGGACGATCTTCATGCAGGCCTGGCATGTCGGCCGGCTCGCGCACACCTCGACGCTGCCAGGGGGTGAGGCCCCCTGGGGAGCGACAGCCGAGCGTGCGAGCGATTCGGATGTCTTTGCTCATGACGACGAAGGCAAGCTCACCTTCATGCGCGCCAGTACGCCGCGCGCGATAACAACCGACGAAGTGGCCGTGGTCTTGGGCGAGTTCGCTCAGGCCTTCACCAACGCGAAGCGCGCTGGATTCGATGGCGTCGAGATCCATGCGGCCAACGGCTACCTGTTCGAGCAATTCATGAACTCGGTATTGAATACACGTACCGACCCATACGGCGGTCAGTCGCCGGAGAATCGCACCCGTTTGCTCCTCGAGGTCGTCGACGCCGCCATACGTATCCTGGGCGCGGGCAGGGTAGGTATCCGGCTGTCACCCTTCGGTCGCTACGGCAGCATGCCGGCCGATCCGAAGGTCGAGGAGACACTGTTTTACCTGTGCCGTGAACTGAATCGTCGTGGCATCGCGTACCTGCATCTTCTCTATCAATTGATGCCCTCGGGTAACGCCCAGGACAGCCAGTTCAACGAGTCGCACCTCAGCGAGTCCTTGTCGAGGAAGCTCCGTGATGGTTTCGCGGGAAGCATCATCTGGTGCGGCGGTTTCGACGGCACGACGGCGCAAGCGGCGCTGGATAGCGGGCTGGTCGATCTGATCGCATTCGGTCGTCCCTTCATCGCCAACCCGGACCTGGTCGAGCGGATGGAACACAACGGGCCGCTGGCGGAAGCCGACAGGTCGGCCTACTACACGCGGGATGGAAAACGAGGCTACACGGACTTCCCGGCCTGGGAACCGGCTGCCGTTCCTGTCGGGCAATAGGACGTATAACGAAGTGTTTCCCCCGCCGACCCTATGAAATCCGGCCGCCGCCACCACACTGCTGGTGGCGGGGCTCCTTCACCTGTGAGACTTATGAGCAAGAAAACCTTTCTTCTTACCGGCGCGACCAAGGGCATCGGGCGCGCTATCGCCGAGCGACTGGCCGCGGCGGGCCACCACGTCGTGGGCGTGGCGCGAAACATCGACGAGCCGGATTTTCCCGGCGAACTCGTTTCGATCGATCTGTTCGACCGCGAGGCCACCGCGAAGCAATTGGCCACACTGGTGTCGAAACACCGCTTCGACGGCCTGATCAACAACGTCGGACTGGTAAAGATGGACCGTATCGACGACCTGAAGCTGGACGATCTCGACATTTCGTTCCAGGCCAACCTCGTGTCTGCCGTACAGACCGTACAAGCGGTATTGCCCGGGATGCGTGAACGGGGTTTCGGCCGCATCGTCAACATCACGAGCCTCGTCGCGCTCGGCGGCTATCAGCGACGTACGACGTACGCGGGTACCAAGGCTGCACTGACGAGTTTCACGCGAAGCTGGGCGTTGGAGCTGGCCGAGACCGGGATCACGGTGAATGCTGTCGCCCCCGGGCCGATCGAAACCGAACTGTTTCGGGCAAATACACCGGCAGGGAGCGAGGCGGAAAAGGCCTTCCTGGCGAGCGTGCCGATGCGCCGCCTGGGCCAGCCTCGCGAGATCGCGGCGGCTGTCGCCTTCCTGCTTTCCGACGACGCGGCTTATATGACGGGTCAGACCTTGTTCGTCGATGGTGGTGCATCCATCGGACGCGCCGCCATTTAGCGGATGCCGGACAGCGATGCGGGCCGGGCCACCCGTGCCCCGGCCCCGCACGGCATAACGAGGCACCTATCTGAGCAAAGCCTCGCCATAACGGGCAAAATAGGCGGCTCAGTCCGTGAGGCGGCGCGTTCCTGCGCCTGGCAACGTGCTGATTTTCTCGTTACGGAACAAGACTTTGACCACTATCACGCCACCGTCCGACGACGCCGATACCGACGCCGCACTGCTGGAGCGCTTGCGCGCCGCGACGCAGCTGCTCGAGTCGGTAGCCGCCGATCGACTCCTGCTCGATGGGCTGCCGGCGGATGACCGCCAGCGCCTGTACCAGGCGGTGGCGCAGGTCTATCACCCGGACCCGGGTGAGCGTCGCATCCGATTGAAGGCCGCGCAGAAAGCGCGGCATGCGTCGAAGATCCAGGTCGAAGACACGGTGCTCAACCAGACCGGCATCCGCGCGCTGCGTCGGAAGCCGGTATTCACCACGCCGAACGTGTTTGCGCCGGAGGGCTTCGAGGCCCATGACGTCGCGCCCGATGTTGACGCCACGCATCCGCGCGAATTGATCGAGCCCAAGCACTGCTATGTGTGCAAGCAGAAGTACTCGGCGATTCATTTCTTCTACGACCAGTTGTGCCCGACCTGCGCGGCGTTCAACTACGCCAAGCGCACCGAACTCGTCGACCTTCGCGGGCGTGTCGCGCTGCTGACCGGTGGACGCGTGAAGATCGGCTATCAAGCCGGCCTGAAACTGCTGCGAGCGGGGGCGGAACTGATCGTCACCACGCGCTTCCCGCGTGACTCGGCGGCACGCTATGCCGAGGAACCGGACTTCGGTGAGTGGGGCCATCGCTTGCAGGTCTATGGACTCGACCTGCGTCACACGCCCAGTGTCGAAGCCTTCTGCCAGGAACTCGTCGCCACGCGGCCGCGGCTGGACTTCATCATCAACAACGCCTGCCAGACCGTGCGCCGTCCGCCCGAGTTCTATGCGCACATGATGGAGGGTGAGACCGCCGCGCTGCACGACATGCCCGAGCACGTCCGCAAACTGGTCGGTCATTACGAGGGTCTGCGTAGCTCGGACATTCTTCCCGAGGCTGGCGTTCCGACGAACTCGCTGACGAACCCTGCCGACGAGCTTCCCGGGCTGACCCGCGCGGCCGAGCTCTCCCAGGTGCCGCTTCTGCCGGAAGAACTCATCGCGCGAAGCCACCTGTTCCCCGAGGGAAGGCTCGATCAGGATCTGCAGCAGATTGACCTGCGCGAACGTAATTCGTGGCGTTTGCTGATGGCCGAAGTGCCGTCGGTCGAGCTACTGGAAGTGCAACTGGTCAACGCGATTGCACCATTCATCATCAACGCGCGACTGAAGCCCCTGATGATGCGCACACCCGAACGCGACAAGCACATCGTCAACGTATCGGCGATGGAAGGTCAGTTCTATCGGAACTTCAAGACCACGCGCCATCCGCACACCAACATGGCGAAGGCCGCGCTCAACATGATGACGCGCACCTCGGCCACCGATTACCACAACGACGGCATCCATATGAACAGTGTGGACACCGGTTGGGTGACCGATGAAGATCCGGCAGAGCTGGCAGCGAAGAAGGTGCTGGAAGAGCGCTTCCACCCGCCGCTGGACATCGTCGACGGTGCCGCGCGGATCGTCGATCCGATCATCAGCGGGATCAACACGGGCGAGCATGTCTGGGGGCAGTTCCTCAAGGACTATCGTCCGACGGACTGGTAAGTCGGCCGGACGGCCCCCTGTTACCGCGGGATTCGAACAGCGAACTCGGTCCCGCGTCCTGCGTCGATCTGCAATGGACGACCCAGGTGCCTTGGTGTGCGCGCCACCGCGTACGAACATATTTGAACATCCATTGCGCAGCTTTGTCAGTGCCCGACGCCTATCGTTCTTGATAGTTTGAACGCATCGGCGTGATGCGCCGGCCATCCTATGGAGATAAATATGCAGATCGGATTCATCGGTCTCGGCAGCATGGGCTCCGCTATGGTCCGAAACCTGGTGAAGGCCGGACATGACGTACGTGCGTGGAATCGCAGTCACGTCGCTTCCGACACGATGCCCGGGGTCACCTTGCTTGGCAGTCCGCATGAAGCGGTGCAAGCGGACGTGGTTTTCACCATGTTGTCGGACGACGCCGCGATTCGCCAGGTGGTGCTTGACGCAGGTCTGCTTCGGGACGCCCGTCAAGGAATGATCCATGTCGTTACCTCGACGATCTCGGTCGCATTCGCAAGAGAATTGGCAAAGCTCCACGAGGATGCAGGGCTTGGCTACGTGTCGGCGCCCGTCCTCGGACGGCCGAACGTCGCGGCGAGCGGGCAGCTCAATATTCTGGCTGCCGGCAAGGCCGATACGGTGGCGATCATCGAGCCTGTGCTCGCTTCGCTCAGCAAGAAGGTCTGGAAGCTGGGCGAGGATCCGGCTCAGGCTAACGCCGCCAAACTCGCAGCCAACATGATGATCGCCATGGCGATCGAGGCCATGGCTGAAGGCGTCGCGCTAGGCGAGAGCGTAGGTCTCGATCGCACCGATTTCTTCGAGCTCATTCTCGGCACATTGTTCGCCGGTCGTGTTTATGAAAGCTATAGCGCGCAGATCACGGAGCGCTCTTTCGAGCCTGGCTTCAAAGCGAAGCTCGCTCTGAAGGACATGCGGCTCGCGAGCGAGCTAAGCAAGGAAAACGGCCGCGCGTTGCCCATGCTCGACGTCGTTCAGGAACGGCTGACCACCGTCGTGTCGGCGGGCCTTGGAGAGAAGGATTGGTCAATCATGGCCGACATCGGGCATCACGACGGCAAAGTGGAGTGCAACGCATGAAGACGTGGCTTATCACGGGCTGCTCGAGCGGATTTGGCCAGCGACTTGCGCTCGCTGCGGCAAGGCGCGGTGATCAGGTCATCGCCACCGCCCGGAACGTCGAAGCAATCCGGGAACTGGCCCGGCCCTTTGACGGACGCATGGTCGCGTTGCCGCTCGACGTAACCGATGGTTCCTCGATCAGCGCCGCCGTTGCGGAGGCCCTGGCGACGTTCGGTACCATCGATATCCTGGTCAACAACGCTGGCTATGGGTTGTTTGGCGCGATAGAAGAGGGGGCGCCTGAGGAATATCGTCCCCTATTCGAGGTGAACGTATTTGGCCTGATCGAGACGACACGAGCAGTGCTTCCGACGCTTAGGCGCCATGGCGGGACGATCATCAACATGTCTTCCGGCGCCGGCATCGCAGGTCATGGCGGTGGTGGGTATTACAACGCCAGTAAGTTCGCTGTCGAAGGTTTGTCCGAAGCGCTGGCGGACGAGCTCAGGCCGTTCGGCGTGCGGGTGATCTTAGTTGAGCCGGGCCCGTTTCGTACCGAGTTCCTGGGTCGCTCGATCACCTTGGCGGCGAACGAAATGCCGGAATACGCCGTGAGTTCGCGGCGCCAGTATCGCAAGACGAACAACGGCAATCAGGCTGGCGATCCCGATAAGGCAGTCGCCGTGATCCTGAAGGCGGTCGATGCCGAAGAGCCTCCGTTGCATCTTCCGCTCGGTCCAACCGCCCACGGGATTGCTGAGCGGAAACTGGCCGCGTTCCGCAAGGACATCGACGTGTGGCGCGACATTTCGATCGGGACCGACTTCGATCGGCCCTGAGCGCAATCGTTCATCCCRTCCCGGCGCCACACTTCGACCGAGTGCAAAAAATGTTTCCCACGTTAGCGGGCTTTCGCCAACAACTGATTACGGCAAACGGCATCAAGATCAATGCCGTCACTGGCGGCGAAGGTCCGCCGATCCTCCTGCTCCACGRCTGGCCTGAAACCTGGTGGGAGTGGCACCACGTGATGCCACTACTCGCGGAGCATATGAGTGTGGTGGCCATCGACCTGCGCGGTGCCGGCTTTTCCGATTGCCCACTTGACGGTTACGACAAGGCGACGATGGCGCGCGACGCACACGAAGTCATGGCCGCGCTCGGCCATGAACGGTACGCGGTGTGCGGGCACGACATCGGCGGCATGGTCGCGCTGCCTCAAGCGGCATTGTTCCGGGACGCGGTCAGTCATCTTGCGGTGCTTGACGTTCCCCTTCCGGGATGGACCGGGTGGGAGGAGACCATCGCCAAACTTTGGCACTTCTCCTTCCACATGAATCGCGACCTGCCGGAACGAATGATCCATGGCCGGGAATACGACTATGTCGCGGCTTTCATGGCAGAGCGCTTCTATGACCACAGCAGCTTCGATCCAGCGGATATCGACATTTTCGCGAAAGCCATGGCGTTACCAGGGAGGACACGCGGCGGCATGGAATGGTATCGAACACTCGTCGGCGATCACATGGCTGCGCTGGAGTACAAGAAGCAGCCGCTCGATGTTCCCGTTCTCGCTTTGGGCGGAGACCAGCGCTTCGGTCCGCGGATGGTGTCAATGCTGCGCGAGTTTGCCAACAACGTGTCGGGCGGGTCGATCGAGCGGAGCGGTCACTATGTCGCCGATGAGCGGCCCAATGAGGTTGCCGCGGCGCTGATCGAATTTCTTGGAGCCACGTCATCCGAGGCGGTGGGGCCACATGCCTTCGAGCCGGATGCGGCCCGCGTCACAACCCCTTACTTCAACGTCTAGACCCAAACGGAGACCATCATGTCTACACCCGAGATCCGCGGTGTCAATCACGTCGGGATGACTGTTCCAGACATCGAGGCAGCGAAAGCCTTCCTCATTGAGGCATTCGGCGCCCAGCTCCTTTATCAGTCCAAGGTTTGCTACTGCCAAATGCCGTGGGGCACGACGATGGAATTCATCACGACGCCGGACGAAGGTTGAAGATGACGACGAAGATGATGGTCATTTGCACGGGCGATGCCAGCGTACGATTCGATCGGGCGTACTACGCCAACGAGCATTTCAAGTTAGCCAAGGCATGTTGGGAGGAGCACGGACTTCAATCGGCAGAAGCGTTCTTCCCACACGCCGAGGGCGGCGACTGGATATCCATGGGTGTGTACACCTTCTCGTCGGAGCAGGGGATACACCACGCACTGGCTAGCCCCAAGACGCAGCAAGTGATGGACGATGTGAAGAACTTCACCGATGCGACCGTGGTGCTCCGCAGCCTGTTCACGGCGTTCTGAGCGAGACTGTCCTTGAGCGTCTCGAGTGCATCTGCCAGGCGAATGTCCACCAGGTCGGCGAGACCGCCCGATCTCGGCTACGAGAGCCTACCCGGCTTTGTCACCATGTTCCGTAAGGCCCTGGGTACCTCGCCGGGACGTTACATGGCGGAGCGCTACTCGGGGTTAGCCTGAAGCCTCAAGCCAACCCCGTGCCTTAACGCTGAGTCAGTACTGGTACTGCAAGGTGACACCCACCGTCCGCGGCTGGTTCAGTGCCACACGGCGCGTGGTCGGCAGGTCAGCGGAGATCGCGACCGGTAGATCGGTCTCGCCACGCTTGTCGAACAGGTTGGTCGCGTACAGTGAGATATCGAAGCCGTTGCGACCTTCCACGCCCATGCGGATGTTGGTCGTGGCGAAGCCGCCGCGGCGATAGAACGGGCTGTCACGGTCGTACAGGAAGTTCGAATTGCCGACGTAGCTGACGTCGGCGCGCATGAAGCCGTCGTACTGCACGTTGACCCGGTGACGGTATTCGGCCGAGACCGAACCGGTAAAGCGCGGCACGTTGACCAGACGGTCGCCGTCCTTCGCATCGGTGCCGGGAACGTCGTTCTTCAGGTGCGCGTCGTTGTAGCTGAAGCCGGCGCCGAGGGTCACCGAGTTGATKGGCAGGAACTTGATTTCCAGTTCCGCACCCTGGCTGACCGCCTTACCGAAGTTGGCGGTGATGTTGTAGCCGCAGCCGAGCACGATCTGCTGCTGCACGTGGTTCCAGTCGATGTGATAGACCGACGCATCGACAAGCAGGCGCTTTTCCAGCCATGCGCTCTTGAAGCCTAGCTCGTAGTTCCAAAGGGTATCCGGGTTGTACTTGTTCAACTGCGACTGACTGAGGCCCAGGCCGGCCACTTCCGTGCCGCACAACGCCGCCGGTGCCGGATTGTTCGGACCACCCGGTCGGTAGCCCTGCGAGGCCGTGGCGTAGACCATGTTTTCCGGGCTGATCTGGTACTGCAAGGTGAATTTCGGCGTGCTGCCGTAATCCTTCGAGTTGCTGTGTACCGTGCTCGGGCCACCGTTGAGCAGGCCGTCGCCGCCCTGCGAGAAGCCCTGCTTGACCTCGAACGCACGGATACCCGCGCTGGCCTTCAGCTTATCGGTGATGTTCCAGGACAGCTCGCCGAACACCGCGTACTCGTCGAGCGTCGCGTTACGGGTACCCGCATAGATCGTCGAGTAAGCCGGGAACGGATTGTTGAACGTCTGGTTGAAGCCGGCCGGGTAGGGGATGGACGATTCAAGCGGCGCGTTCACGTCGTGGTAGAACGCACCGAGAATGCCCTGGACCGGACCATCGAAGTTGCTGGTCGCCCGCACTTCTTCGGTGAATTCCTTGTTCTTGTAGCTGCCGTACATCGTCGTTGGGTAGACCGTGGGCAAGCTGAAGAAGTAGTTGATCACCTTGGAGCTGTCGTCGCGAATGTTGACGTCGCGGGTGAAATACGAGGTCGACGAAATCAGCTCGAACGCATCGAACTGCTTGTGGATCGCGATATTGGAGATCGTCGACTTTTGGACGTTTGCTTCGTTGACGTCACGTACCTGGTACGGGTTGTCGAGCGTTGCGGGGATCTTGTCGTAGGTGAACGGCGATCCCAGCTTCGAGTACTGGTAGATGAAGCTCGGCGTGATGGACAGCGTATCGTCCGGCTTGATCAGCATCGCGACGCGCGTGCCGTAGGTCTTGTACGTGTTGACGTTGTCCTTCTTCTTGCCGTCCGGATCCGCCTCGAGGTAATTGGTCGGGGAGATCGGGTAGCGGTCGATATAGCCGTCATCGTCGCGGTAGTACGCCGACACACGCAGCGCGACCTTGTCCTTGATCAGCGGGACGTTGAGCACGCCGTTGACGTTGGCATTGGGACCGCCATGGTAGGTGCCCGAGACATCGGTCTTGATGCGTGCCTCGACGAAGTCCAGATCCGGCTGATTGGTGACGTACTTGACCGTGCCACCCATGGAGCTGGAGCCGTAGATCGTGCCCTGCGGACCGCGAAGGACTTCGACGCGCTCGATGTCGAAGACCGAAGGGTCGATAACGCCTCGCGTCGACAGCAAGGCGGCATTGCTCGAGGCGGCGATCGGCACGTCGTCGAGGTAATAGCCCACGGTGGCCGCCGAGCCTGCGCTGGACGAGATACCGCGGATGATCAGGTTGTTCTCGCCGGGACCCGACGAGGCGACGGTCAGTGCCGGCGCGATGCGCGCCAGGTCGCTGAGGCTGGTCACGCCCTGCCGCTCGAGCTGCTCTCCGGTCAGCGCCGTCATGCTGATCGGCACCTTCTGGATGTCCTGCTCTCGCTTGGCGGCCGTGACCGTGATGCCTTCAAGCGTCTGCGGCGTATCGGACGCCTGGGCCTTTTTCTTGTCGCTGGCGGGGGCGGTGGCGTCCTGGGCGCTGGCCACGGTGGACGACAGGGCCACGGACAACAGGGCCGTGTAGAGAAGCGTGCGCTTGAAATCGTGATTCATGAAACTCCCCCGCAAATCGGCTTGATGGAAGGCTGCCTGCAGAGGGCAAGCCTTCGGCGCACGCTCGTCGATGCGAGCGTGTTCTTTGAGTGCGTGTGCGTTAACCCCGGGCGTCGATCGCCCTTGCTCGGTTGATGCCGGACCGTCCTGACCGGCAGCGCCTTCGATCCCCTGGCACCGATATAGCCGTCTGAACCGCGATTGCTGCGGTGCACACTCCGTGATTTCGATCAGATCAAAAAGTTTTGATGGAGTCAAGCTTTTACGTTACGATCAGGTTGCAATCGCAGATAGCCATCCAAAAGGGTCGGATCTATTTCTCTCGTGCACAAGGGGTGTCATGAAAACCACGTCCGTTCTTCTCTGTGCCTTGAGCGCAGTGGTGGCGACCGCCACCGTGTCGGCTGAAACACCGGCTGTGCCGACTGCCCAGGCTATCAAACAGACGCTCGACGCCAGCGCCGCGGCTTGGTCCGCCGGCGATCTGAAGACCTTCATGGAGTGCTACGAGCGTGCCCCGGGCACCCGCTACGTGAGTTCCAGCGGCGTCATCGAGGGCTACGACGCCATCGAAGCCATGTACACCGCGCGCTTCAAGAAGCCGGGCGGCACCTTCGGCAAGCTCACACTGGAACTGATCGACGTCAAGCCGCTGGGTTCCGAATACGCCTTCGTCGTCGGCCGATACCACCTCAAGCCGGACACCGGTGCGGAGATCTCGGGCATCACCACGCTGCTCTTCCACAAGGTGGGTTCGCGCTGGCTGATCAGCAGCGATCACAGCTCGTAACGATGGCGGGCGCACGAGCGACGCCGGACAAAGCCGCTGGGCTGAGCATCGGCTCGGCGATTCGCGACCGGCGGCGTGGCCTGGGTCTGACCCTGAAAGGTCTCGCCGATAGCTCGGGACTGTCCATTCCATTCCTCTCCCAGGTCGAGAGGAATCTGGCGTCCCCGTCGCTGTTGTCCCTGGAAGCCATCGCCCAGGCGCTGAACGTCGATGTCGACTACTTCGTCGGCGTTCCCACGCCGGGGCAGATCGTCTGCCGGTCCAACGAGCACGACCGGATCGACCTCGAATCGCCGGTGGTCTACGAGCGACTGAGCGGCCGGCACGCCGAGCGCAAGATGGAAGCGCTCCGTTTGATCGTTCCACCCGGCCTCGTGGCACCCACGATTCACAGGGAAGGCGAGGGCTTCTGGTACATCCTCAGCGGCACGCTCGAAATGACGGTCGGCAGGAAGAAGTTCGTGCTGAACGCCGGTGACAGTGCGCACTTCGACCAGCGGCATCCCTACAGCATGCGTAACGTCGGCAAGTCCGAGGTCCGCATGATCTGGGTAGGGACGCCGGCCATATTCAAGGACTGACGCCCAGATCCATGTCGCCGAGGACGATGGTCACCTTGTCGATGGTGCCGGTGTAGCTGAAGGGAAGCGTATAGCTGAAGTCGATGGCCGAACCGACATCCGTGCCGACGTCGAGGCCCTCGCCGAGCGAGAACTGGATCGGGATGGTTCGTTCCACACGGCCGCTGGCGATCGTTTTACCGTTCGCTGAGAGCGTGAATGTCCCGCCTTTACCGGCGCCGCCGCCGTCGTAACGGAAGTCGACGACCAGCGTGGTCTTGCCTGCAGGTAGCGCGGCGTCCGCGGCAAACGTGCTGCGTTCGATGCTCAGGAAGTTGTAGACGAAGGTGGGCTTGCCGTCACGCAGGTAAAGGCCGTAACCGCCCTCGAGCCCTCCGTGGGTCACGATCATGCCGTTAGCGTCCTTCGCGGGGACATCGATGTCCGCCGTGATCGTCCAGGAACGGTTGCACATCCGCGGTGATGAGCCATCCGGAAGGCCGAACGTGCCCGGGTAGTAGGTCATTTCCTTGCGATGGCCCATCGGGCTAGGACGTCCCATGAGTTCGGCGTTCATGCGGATGCTTCCGCGCCAGTCGAGCGGCAGTACGTTGTACCGGGAGGCCTCGACCCACCACAGGTCCTGCAACGCTCGGAGCTTGTCCGGGAACTGACTGGCGAGATCGTTGGCTTGCGAGAAGTCCTCGTCGACGTTGTAGAGCTCCCAGACCGCCTTGTCCGGATCCCATTCCTGCCGGTTCGGATCCCAGGGAATGAACGACGGCGACGACGCCATCCAGCCGTCGTGATACAGACCGCGATTGCAGCCGAGCTCGAAGTACTGCGTGGTGCGCGTGGCGGCCGCGCTACCGTCGTCGAGCACCGAGGCAAAACTGCGTCCCTCGATCGGCTTCTGCTGGATGCCGTTCAATTCGCTGGGGGCACTGATGCCACACAGCTCGTAGAGTGTCGGGACGATGTCGATGGTGTGCAGGAACTGATCGCGCAGGCCACCCTTGTCGCGGATCTTCGCGGGCCACGAGATGATCATCGGGTTGCGCGTGCCACCGAAGTGGCTGGCCACCTGTTTGGTCCACTGGAACGGCGCATTCATGGCGTGCGCCCATGCCGACGGGAAATGGTTGAAGTGTTTCGGACCGCCCAGCTCATCGATGGCCTTGATGTTGTCTTCCCACTTTTCCGAGAAGCCGTTGAAGAACAGGTTCTCGCAGAGCGACCCTTCGATGCCGCCTTCCGCACTGGATCCGTTGTCGCCCGCGATGTAGACGATGATGGTGTTGTCCGCGCCGGGGAGGGCCTTGCAGGCATCGACGATACGTCCCAGTTCGTGGTCGCAGTGCGCCCCATAGGCGGCGAACACTTCCATCATCCTTGCGTAAAGCCGCTTCTGGTCGGCGTTGAGGGAATCCCAGGCAGGAAGGCCTTTCGAGCGCACGGTGAGCTTCGTGTCCTTCGGCACGACGCCCAGCTTCTTCTGACGCTCGAGCGTCTGCTCGCGGTAATCGTCCCAGCCACTGTCGAACTTGCCCTTGAACTTCTCGAGCCAGTCTCTCGGCGTGTGGTGAGGGGCGTGCGTGGCACCCGTCGCGACGTAAAGGAAATAGGGGCGGTCCGGCGCGATGCTGCTGGCCTGGCGAACCCAGGCGATGGCCTTGTCGGCCAGATCGACGGTCAAATGGTAATCGGGGTCGGTCGACGCGGGGACGAGGTCGCGATTCTGATAGAGGATCGGGTTCCAGTGGTTCATGTCGCCACCGTTGAACCCGTAGAAGTAATCAAACCCGAGGCCGTTCGCCCAGCGATCGAAGGGCCCCACGGCGCTGGTTTCCCACGTCGGCGTGTTGTGGTTCTTGCCGATCCATGCGGTCATGTAACCGTTCTGCCGAAGCACCTCACCGATGGTGCCGCAACTGCGTGGCAGGATGCAGGTATAGCCGTCGTAGCCCGTCGCCAGCTCGGTGATGCCGGCGAACGATGTGGAATGGTGGTTGCGGCCGGTGATCAGGGCGGCGCGCGTGGGGCTGCACAAGGCCGTGGTATGGAAGCGGTTGAAGCGCAGCCCCTCGGCGGCGAGCTTGTCCATCGTCGGCGAAGGCACGCCACCGCCGAACGTACTGAACTGGCCGAAGCCCGCATCGTCGATCAACACCAGAAGCACATTCGGTGCCCCCGACGGCGCCGCTACCGGCTTGGGAAACTGCGCCGGCTCGGAATCGAGGTACGTACGGCCGACTTCCCCCGGAAATCGGAAATCCGGGCGCGGAAGAATGTCCGGTGTGGCCGTTGTCTTCGTGGTCATGGCTGCGTCCTCGACGGGGAGAGCGAATGTCCCTCGACGATGGGCCGTCCGGGTCTTGCGCGCCACCGTAGTTCCGTGAGGCGACCTGCGTAGAAATTCGTATGCGGATTGTGGGATTCTCGACGACTCGCTAACCCAAGGATGCACGCATGCCGCCTGAGCTCCGTTCGCGTGGACTACGCCGCCTCTCCGCCGCATTGGCGGCCCTGGTCGCCGTTCCGGCGTTTGCCAGCCCGCCGCTGGCCACCCTGGTCTTTCGCGATGGCGGCCGGCCCGTCCTTTCGATCACCGATCCGCAGGGCGCTCCGCTGGTGGACGAGACCCTCGGCCTCACCACCGCTGATGCCGACCTCGCGCAGGGCATGACGCTGGCAACGACGCAGACACGGCAGTTCACCGAGCAGTACCGCATGACGACCGGCAAACGCCTGGAAAGGAAGGCGAACTTTGCCGAGACGCGTTACTCCTTGCGGAACGTCGCTGGTCAGAAGCTCGACGTGGTGGTACGGGTGGCCAATGACGGCGTGGCTTTCCGTTATGAACTCCCCGGCGTGAAGCAGACCACCGTGCTTAACGAGGCGACGAGCTTCGCGATTCCTACCGATGCCAGGGCATGGCTGCTGCCTTACGGCCCGCAGTACGAAAAGGAACGGATAGAGACCACGGCCGGTACCGCCGCGTCGGGCGAGTATGGCTATCCCTCCTTGTTCCGCATCGGCCAGAGCTACGTCCTGGTCACCGAGGCCAATGCCGACGGTCGCTACGACGGAAGCCGGCTGTCCCATCTCGTCGGCACGAACGCATGGAAGCTGACCCTCGCCGATGCGCGCGTCGATAGCACCGGCGTCACACCCTGGCGCACGGTCATCACCGGCGACCTCGCTACCGTGACGGAATCGACCCTTGTGGATGATCTTGCCGACGCGTCGAAACTCGCCGATGTCTCGTGGGTGCACCCGGGCAAGGTCGCGTGGTCCTGGCTCAGTGAGCACGACAGCCCCTCCGATCCCGTGCGGCAGCGTGCCTATGTGGACTTCGCGGCGCGAAACGGCATCCCCTACGTACTCGTTGACGAAGGCTGGAAGGACGCCTGGATTCCCGACCTGGTGCGTTACGCCAATGCCAAGCACGTCGACATCCTGCTCTGGTTTCACTGGTCGAAGCTGGATACGCCTGCGAAACGCATCGCGGCGTTGACCAAGGTGAAGGGGTGGGGTGTCAAAGGGGTCAAGATCGACTTCATGGAATCGGATTCGCAGGCACGCTTTCAGTGGTATGACGCCACGCTGGCCGATGCCGCCCGACTGCAATTGATGGTGAACTTCCATGGCGCGACCGTGCCGCACGGCCTGGCGCGGACCTGGCCGCACCTGATGACGATGGAAGGCGTACGCGGTGCGGAGAACGATCCGCCCGCCGTCGGCAACACGATCCAGCCGTTCACACGGAACGTGGTGGGCTCGATGGATTACACCCCCGTAGCGTTCGACGCTGGACGCAAGGAGGCGAGCATCGCGCACGAAGTCGCCTTGCCGATCGTCTTCGAATCCGGCTGGACGCACCTGGCCGATCGCCCGGAGGCCTACGAGTCCCGTCCGGTCGCCCTGGCGTTCCTCGACCAGATTCCGACCGTGTGGGACGAGACGCGACTCGTCGCCGGCACACCCGGCCAGGACGCCGTCTTCGCCCGTCGTCGTGGCAGCCGGTGGTTCGTCGGGGCCATCGCAGCGGGGCCGGCGCGCCGACTTACCGTACCCCTGGCCTGGCTGAAGGGAGGTACATGGCATGCGGATATCGTTCGTGATGGCGTGGGTCGCGGTGACGTCGTGCGCAGCACCCAGAATGTTGCTTCCGATGGCACCTTGTCGTTTGATGTACCGGTGAATGGCGGCTTCGCGGCCATCGTATGCCCGGCAGAGCAGGCGCAGACGACGAAGGGCTGCTACAACTAGCGGAGGGCCTATCGGTCCTTGACGACCTTCCGTCCTTTTTTCCGGGACGCTGCCGCGTAGCGCTCTTCACCCTCGACGAACTTGTCGTAGTAACGCACGACCATCTCGGCGACTTCGGTATTGATGACGTCGCCGTCCATTGTCGGGTTGTCCACGACCATTTCCGTGGCGGCGTACATCACTTCGGTAGAGAGGCGCATCGCCACGCGCAGGGCTTCCGGGTCCGCACTCGGGTAGCGATCGCGCAAGCCCTTGTACGAGGTCTCGGCCACGTCGTCATGCGAATCCAGACGGATGTGGCGGAGCGTCGGTACCGCGCGGAGCGCGCGCATGATCCACACGGCGCCAGGAAAAGCGAGCGTTGCCGCGTTGATCGCGGCCTGCATGTCGCGCAGGCCGCGGATGCTCGCCTCGCGTGATCCGTCGTAGTCGAGTGCCTTTTCCTCTTCCAGCCACGCCCGATACGCCTTGTTCTGGCACTTCATCAAGCGCTCGCCAAGCTCGTTGAGAATGGCGTACTTGTTCGGAAAATACCGATAGAGGGCAGGGGGCGAGAGACCCGCCTGCGCACAGATCAGGTTCGTCGAAAGTCGTTCCACACCCACTTCGCCAAGCAGGCGCGACGTGACCTCGAGGATCAACTCGAAGGTCTGTTGCGACCTTTGTTGTACCGGCTGTTGCTTGGTATCCAGCGCGATTGCCGGACGCGCATCGGGCTTCTTCCGACGCGTAGCGCTTTTCATGGGGTGACCTCGACGAGGATCTTCGCAAGTTCTGGCGAAGAGAAAATGGTTCCAGATGGTACTAATTTCACGTCAAAACTCTGTCATGTGCACACAGTAGCTTTAACTACTGTTTTCCCCAACCCCCACCTCCCAGGTATTCCCACATCCCCTCGGGCTCGACAGAGCTGACCGTGGCGGGTAACCGCGCGGCCGATTTACGCAGGAGTTTCAGCGCAATGCATCACGCCGTACGTTTTGGATTTGGTCTGGCTGCGCTCGCGGCCGCTATCAGCGCCGCCGCGGAAACCACGGAAGCGGATATCACGAAGCAAACGACGAACCTCCAAGGCGTCGCCGTCACCGCGGGCATCGACGACCCGAACCTGGCGCCGCTCGGCAGTGCGGCGGCCCTCGCGCCCACGCAGGGCAACCTGTTCGAGATCGAGCCGCAGTCGGTCCTCAGCCGCAAGTTCATCCAGACGATCGCCACACCAAAGGCGGACTACCTCGCGCTGCTGGAGCTCACACCATCCGCAGTGAACGCGTCGCCGAATGGCGCAGGTCTTTCGAGCAAGAGCGGCACCATTCGCGGCTTCCAGGACGGCGAATACGACGTCACGTTCGACGGTATTCCGTTCGGCGATCCGGGCGCGTTCGGTCACGCCACCACCGCGTTCTTTCCTGGGCCGTCGCTGGACAAGGTGGTGGTCGACCGTGGTCCGGGTACGGCGAGCAACCTCGGTAATGCGACCTTTGGCGGCACCGTGGCCCTGTACTCGGCGCCGACGACCGACAAGCCATCCGGTGAGGTTTCTGCAATGTACGGCAGCGGTGCCACATGGCAGGTCGCCGGTTCCGGCAACACCGGCGTGATGAACAAGATCGGCACCGAGGCCTCGGTCAACTACAGCCACACCGAGTCCAATGGCCTGATCGACGATGCCGGCTTCCGCCAGGACAACGTGTTGTTCAAGGTGAAGCAGCCGCTCGGCGAGAACACGACGCTGACCCTCGTCGCCGATTACAACAAGGTGAAGTGGAACACTTTCACCGCCCAGCCGAAGAAGCGTACCGACATCCTCGGCCTGGAGTTTGGCGGCCTGAATAACGATCCGACGTCGCAGGGCTTTGCCAACTACAACATCGACGATCGTCATGCCGACTTCGAATACCTCCAGCTCCATGGCGACTACGGCGACTGGCGCGTCGACAACAAGTTCTATACCTACGGCCTGCGCGACAGCGGCCCGGGCGGCGTCGACCTGCTCGGCAACACACCGAACATCGCGCTGTTGCCCAACGGAGGTGTCCCGGGCGCGATCAACCACAGCCGTTACCGCGCGGCAGGTGATTTCCTCACGGCCGAGAAGGACCTTGGCGACGGCTGGCTCGAGAGCACCCTGAAGGCCGGTATCTGGGCCGAGCGCACCTACCAGGTGCAGGACCAGGTCACCGTCGATCTTTCCACGATGACACCGCACGTCCTCAAGGGGGAACCGAACGCCAACATCATCGACACCAGCCAGCACACAAATACGACGCAGAGCTACGTCGAGATCAACTGGCACCCCACGGAGAACCTCAGCATCGTCCCGGGCGTGAAGCAGATCGTGTTCGACCGCACGCTGGACGGTGTCTCCAACTTCCTGCCCGTCGGTGGCGATGGCCACTTCGCGACCACGCTCACCTCCGTGGCGGCCAACTACCGGTTCTCGCCGAACATCGCCGTGTATGCGCAGGTCGCCAAGGGCTTCCAGGCACCCAAGGTCAACGTGATCCAGGGGCCGGCCGGCCATATCGATCCCCAGACCACCACGAACTACCAGGCCGGGCTGGTCTGGAAGACCCCGACGACCGTGGCGGACATCGATGTCTACTACATCGACTTCGGCAACCTCGTCAGCAGCATCGACGAACCGATCGGTCCGGGCGGCTCGCTGATCAGTGTGTTCGTGAACCAGGGCGGCGTGGTCTACAAGGGCGTGGAAGGTGAACTGACGCACCTCCTGGGCGACACCGGCTTCAGCTTCACGGCGAACGGCAGCGTCAACAGCGCGTACTCCAAGACCACGCACCTGCAGATCTCCAACTCGCCCATGTCGACGGCGGATGCCGGCTTCATCTACGACCAGGGTCCGCTGTACGGCTCGTTCCTGGTCAAGTACGTGGGCACGCGTTTCACCGGCGTGGGCGAGACCAGTGGCGCCACGTACAACCCGAACACGAAGCTGCCCAGGTACAACTACACCAACTTCAATATCGGCTATCGCTTCACCCCTGACCTGAGACTGCAATTGTCGACCAATAACCTGTTCGACCACCGCACGGCGATCCAGGGCAACGGCCTGGCGAAGGATCCCACCTTCTACTACCTCGCTGGTCGCAACTACACCGTGCAGGCCACCTACACGTTCTGATCGTCAGGTTGAACAGGAAACTCCATCGATGCATACCCTTTATTCCCTGGCGCGGCGCACCCTCGCGGTCGCCATCGCTTCCCTTGTCATGGCAGCGCCCGCCGCCCTGGCCACTGACCACGCTGCCGACGTCGATCCATTCATCGGATCGGATTGGTTCGGCGAGGTCTTCGTCGGTGCGACCATGCCCTTCGGTATGGTCAAGGTCGGCCCCGACGTGCGTGACTACGGTTACCGCAAAGGCTTCCAGAGCACCGGCGATATCCGTGGCTTCTCACATCTGCACCTCAGTGGTGGTTCGGGCAAGTACGAAAACGCCCGCGTCATAGCGACCACCGGCGACCTCGAGCCGGGCGCGTTCCATTCGCCCCGCGCCAACGAAGTGGCCAGCCCGGGTTACTACGCGGTTGACCTCACTCGCTATCAGGTCAAGGCGGAACTCACCGCCACCCGGCGCATGGGCATGCACCGTTACACGTTTGCCAAGGATGGCGATGGCCATGTGACACTGGATCTCGATCTGCTCTACAAAGACACCGGCGAGGAATCCCAGCAGTTTCTCGGTGGCGACCTTCGCGTGGTCTCACCGACCGAGATCGTCGGCGTGGGGCACTATGCCGGCGGCTGGAACGAAGGCGGTCCCTACGATGTCTTCGTGGACATGATCGTCGATACGCCAGCGGCATCGACGCGTACATGGCTCGACAAGGCCGTGAGTAGCGCCGCGTCGGTGCACGCCAGCAGCGCGATGCCGCTCGGCGCATCGTTCGATTACCAGGTGAAGGCGGGGCAGGCGATCCAGGCGAAGGTCGGCATCTCCTTCGTGAGCGAAGCACAGGCCCATCGCAATGCGACGGAAGAGGCCCACGGCTGGCACTTCGATGACGTGCGCCAGGCCGCCGTTACCGCCTGGAACAAGGCACTTGGCCGTATCGAGATCGCCGGTGCGGACGATACCCAGCGCCGCACGTTCTACACGGCGCTGTATCACACGATGATGATGCCCTCCGATCACACGGGTGAGAACCCGAAATGGAAGTCGACCGAGCCGTATTACGACGATTTCCAGGCGATATGGGACACGTTCCGCAGCCAGGGGCCGCTGTTGACCCTGATTGCACCGGAGGTACAACGCGATATCGTGAGGTCGCTGGTGGACACCTACCGCCACGCGGGCTACATGCCCGATGCGCGGGTCGGCAACGACAACGGCCGCACCCAGGGTGGCAGCAATGCCAACGTGTTGGTGGCGGATGCCTATATGAAAGGTCTTACCGGCATCGACTACGCGACGGCGTTCAAGGCGATGGTGAAGGACGCTACGGTGCCACCCGCCAACGCACGCAAGGAGGGTCGCGGCGGTCTGGAGACGTACAACCGTCTGGGCTACGTGGCCCAGCCGACCGAGCGCGCCGGGTCGCGCACGGTGGAATACGCGTACGACGACTTCGGTATCGCCGAGGTGGCCTGCGGCCTCGGTCACGCTGACGAGGTGAAGCTTTATCGCGAGCATGCAGGCAACTGGGCGAACCTATGGGATGCGACGAGCGAGCAGGAAGGCATCACCGGCTTTCTCCGTCCGCGCAACGAAGACGGCAGCTGGGCACCGCAGTACCTGGTCCGTCGCGGTACGTGGCCGGATTTCTACTACGAGGGCGATCTGTGGACGTATTCGCTTTATGCCCCTCATGACGTGCGTAAGCTGATCGCGATGTCGGGAGGTAACGAGGCCTTTGTGAAGCGTCTGGATACGGTCTTCGATAACTTGCATTTCGACATTACCAACGAGCCTGGCTTCCTGATCCCGGACCTTTACCTCTGGGCAGGTCGTCCCGATCTCACCGCCGATCGCGTCACGACCTTCTTGCATCGGGCGTTCGGTGCGGGTCGCGCCGGCATCCCCGGCAACGACGATTCCGGCGCGATGTCGAGCTGGTACGCCTTCCAATCGATGGGCTTCTATCCGAATCCGGGCCAGGACGTCTACTTGATCGGTACGCCGTCGTTCCGCGAATCGTCGATCGACCTGGGTGCCGGCAAGACCTTTACCGTACACGCGGAGAACTTCACGCCGGATGGGACGAACCGTTACGTCCAGTCGGCGACCTTGAATGGGCTGCCACTGGACGCCGCGTGGTTCCGCCATGGCCAGATCGCCAGGGGCGGCACGCTGGATATGGTGATGGGACCGTCGCCGTCCCGGTGGGGAACGAACGCGCCGCCGCCGTCGATGTCGGACCCCGACTTCTCCCTTTGCCAACGCCATAGCCGTTGATCGACTCCGAGGATATCCATGCTTGCTCTTCGTACGTATCTGCTGCCGCTTGCCGCAGCCGCCTCCCTAGTCGCTTCCGCCTCGCTGTTCGCAGCGACGAGCGACGTGCACATCAACCAGATCCAGGTCATCGGCACGCATAACAGCTATCACGCCGGCTTCGCGCCCAGTGCCCGGCGGGTGATGCAGAAAGAGGCGCCCAAGGAGTTCTTCGCTATCGATTACAGCCATCCGTCCTTGACCCGCCAGCTGGACGACGGCGTGCGTCAGGTGGAACTGGATGTGTTCTCGGACGCCAAGGGTGGCTTGTACCTCGATCCCGCGATCGACCACATGATCGCCCTCAACGGCCTCCCGGCAGATCCGCCGACGGCGGCGCCGGGTACGTGGGAGAAGCCAGGCTTCAAGGTCATGCATATCCAGGGCGTCGATCAGCGCAGCACCTGCCAGCCGTTCACCGCGTGCCTGACCGAACTGCGCGCCTGGTCGGAGGCGCATCCGGGACATACGCCCCTGTTCGTGCTGGTCGAGACCAAGCAGGAACCGCTGAAGGCGAAGATCCCCACAGCAACGCCGGAGCTGTTCACGCCTGCCGTGTTCGACGCCCTCGACGCGGAGATCGCCTCGGTGTTCCCGCGTAACGAGATGGTCGTCCCCGACGATGTACGCGGCAGGCACGCGAGGCTGGACGAAGCCGTGCGTGAGGGTGGTTGGCCGACGATGGACAAGGCGAGTGGAAAAGTCGTCTTCCTGCTCGATCAACGCAAGATGGAAAGCGTCTACAGCGAGGGCCATCCGTCGCTACGTGGCCGCCTGATCTTCACCAATGCCACGCCCGGAGCGGATGATGCCGCGTTCACCGAGTGCAACGAATGCTCGGCCGACGAGATCAACGCGCTGGTGCGGCGTGGTTACATCGTGCGTGCGCGGACCGACGATCCGGCTCAGGGGCAGGGACTGAAAAACGACGGCTCCCGCCGAGACGTGGTATTGAGCAGCGGCGCGCAGTTGATCAGTACGGATTACCCGGCGGGTGAGCCGTCGGAGCATGGGTATTCGGTGGGCTTGCCGGGCGGTGTGACGGTTCGGTGCAATCCGATATTGACGAAGAAGGGGCAGTGCACGGATGCCGCTTTAGGTGCCGTGCGGAAGTGATTCACGGTCGATCCGTGTGACACGACGGCGTCCTGAAGATCCGGGGCGTCGTCGTATCCTACTCAGGATCCTCTTACAGGAGGATTCCGGCCAGAGCCCCGCTGTGGCAAGCTTCGTCCACCACAGGACAGGAGTGCCACGATGGTCATGGTCAAGGGATGGCGGCAGGCGGCAACCGTATGCCTGGTGTTCGCGATGGGAGCGGTTGCAGTGCAGGCGATTGACGCGACGGACGCGGCAGAGGCGACGCACAAGCTCATAGTCGCCAGCGACACGCCGCCATCGCAGGCCGATGTGAAGGAGGTGGCCGATGCTGTCCTCGATATCCGCGCAGGGAAAATCCAGCGGGCCATCGATGGTCCCCTGACCGATGTCGTCAACCGTTACGAGAAGCAGTACGGCAATAGCTCCGACGTCGTGTTCTCGGCGCGCGGACCCGTGCAAGGATTGCTGTATCTGGCGACGACTGCGTCCAACCATGCCTTCAAAGGCAGCGGCAATGCCATTGACGTCGGACCAGCCTGGTCCATGGCCCATTGGGCGCGTGGCTACGGCTATAGCGAGATGAATCGTTATCCGGAAGCGGAAGCTGAGCTGAAGAAAGCACTTGCTTTGTCGCCGCGTTACGCCCAATACGCATCGGAACTCGCTTACGTGTATCAGATGCAAAAGCGCTTCAGCGAGTCGCTGGCACTCTTTGAAGGCGTCAACGCTATGCTCGATACAATGGATGGATGGACAGATGCGGCCAAGACCGAGTTCCGCTGCAAGGCGCTTCGCGGGCAGGGCTATGATCTCGTTGAACTGAAGCGATACGACGAGGCCCAGGCAGCCTACAGCGCGTGCGTCGTGTTGATCCCGGGTGAACCGAAATCCGTCGCTGAACTCGAGTACATTAAGAGCGTGCGGGCCAAGGGGGGCTGAGAAGACATGATCCGTCGTCATGACACGTTGTGGGTAGCGATCGGCTTGTCCGCGCTTTTGTTCGTATCGGCGTGCGTCCAGGCGCAGTCGGCGTCCCGACCCGAAGTGACCGAATGGACCTGGGAGGTCCGACCCGACCAGGTCGACCAGAAGCTGCCAAATGTTCTCCTCGTCGGGGATTCGATCACTCGCAACTACTTTCCGGAAGTGCAGCAAGAACTCCAGGGCAGGGCGAATGTCTACCTGTTCGCTGCGTCGACCAGCCTCGGAGATCCACGCCTGGACAGGCAGTTGAACGAGTTCGCTGCGCTGGAAGGCGTGACATTCACCGTCGTCCATTTCAACAACGGCATGCACGGCTGGGCCTATAGCGAAAAGGAATATGCGGCGTCCTTCCCAGGCTATGTTGCGACGCTGCGAAAGATCGCCGCCGGTGCCCACCTCGTTTGGGCGTCGACGACGCCCGTGAGGAAGGCCACTGCACCTGGTCCCTCAAACGAGCGGATCGAGGTGAGGAATGCCGAGGCGCTGAAATTCATGACCCATGAGTCTATCGCCTTGGACGACCAATACGCGTTGATGCTGCGTCATCCCGGTTTCTACATGGATGACGTGCACTTCAATCCGGAAGGATCGAGCCTTCAGGGCAAGCAGGTCGCCGACACCATCGAGAAGTACCTGAAGTAAGGCCCGTATCTAAGATGCCGTTGCATCGACGGCTGCCTGGAGTCGCCTGCTCGCGTCGGTGTAGCCCTGATCTTCGAGCGCCATCGACAGTTGCTCCAGCTGTGCCTGCGTCATCCCTGTGTTCCGACTGATCCGGACATGCGCCAGTAGCTGCGCCTCAAGCCCCGTCGGCGATGCGAGCGCTCCGAGTGTCGCGATTTCCCTGCTGATCCAGTCCAGGTTGTCCCGGGAAAAGATATCGCCGAACACGTGTGCCTTGATGAACTGGTCGGCGACGGGTGCGAAGTCGAACACGGCTCCTTTTGCAGGAGCACCGATCAGTTTGGTCTGATTCGCCGTTCCTGCGCGGAGTGCGTCGTAACCGGGAGACACCGGCCCTGGCGCATCACCCTCGGCATCGTCGTGGCCCGCGGCTTTGCGTGCCTCGATCACCTTGATCAGTTCGCCGAGTGCATTGAGGCTGCGGGGGAATCCCGCGTATGCATAGAGCTGTACCAGCACCTCACGACAGGTACTGATGGTCATTCCGTGGGAAAGACCGTCATCCAGTGCAATGCGGAGAGCCTCGAGATCGCCGATCGCCGTCGAGGCACCGATGGAGACGATGGCACGCTGATGTTTCATAGAAGAGCCTTCGATAGACGGAAAGGACTGGGCTATTACATGGTCACTGTATCCGCGGCCGCCGCGTGGAGCGCACGATGCGGACGATGTCTCTCATGAATGTTATTCACGAATGCGCGTCGGCACTGCCGACACGCGTCAATACACGCCATGGGTTGCCGTCCCGGGGATGCTCGTAATAGGTTGCGATCTATCCCAAAGGTTATGAGGTATTTCGTAGAAACTTGTGGCAAGATCTGGCCCGATCGCGCCTGGCAGGGGTGACGGGGCGCTGGACATTGACGTCTGGGGAAGGGGAGCCACATGAAGGCATTGACCGTGATGCGCAGGCGGGAGCTTGCGCTGGCAGTATGCGTGGGACTTGCTGCCGGCCTGGCCGGCTGCGGCGGGGGTGGAGGCGGACGTTCCTCCACAGGCGGGACGACGGTAACGGCTCCCCCACCACCACCGGCGACGCCACCACCCCCGGTCGACGCGGCACCTGCGAACGCGCAGCTGCACTCTACGGGGGCTCAAGAGGCCAGGGCACTCGGGGCAACCGGCTCGGGCCAGTTCATCGGCATCGCCGATTCCGGCGTGGACGAGACGAACCCCGCGGTCAGCGACAAAGTGTCGTCGCGCGGCACCGTTCTGGACGGCAAAACGGGCGGCGCCGCGACCGGTGATGTCCTTGGTCGCGGCACGGCCATGGCAAGCGTGGCGGTCGGGCATGCCGTCGGTACGTTCGAAGGCGGCGTCGCACCCAACGCGTTCGTGGTGTCCGAGAAGATCTTCTCCAGTGGCGACCCGGCTGACGAGCGTTTCGCCGAAACGCATGCAACGGCCGACCAACTCGCACGCACCCCGGACGCGCTGAAGGCGGCCAACGCGGCGATGCTCGCGGCTGGTGCGCGTTTCCTCGTCTACGGCGCGACGGATGGGATGGTTCGGATCGATGGAACGAATACGGCAGACAGCTACCGTGCTGCGTTCGCCGACGGTGTGGCACAAGGCAAGCTCTTCGTCATCGGCGCAGGCAGCAGCGGCCACGCCGAGGCTGGCGGACTGGCGTCGCTCGCCATGGCGGGCCCGGACGCGAGCAACGCGGTGAACGCTAATTGGCTTATCGTCACCGCACTCACCGGGGCCGCCAGCGATACCATCGCGTCTTATGCCAACCGTTGCGGGCAACTGCAGGCGATCTGCATGGCCGCACCCGGTCACGTGCAGACACTGGCGGCTGGCTCGACGGCGGAAGCCCCGAAGTACGAGGACCACATCGGAACCTCCTATGCCGCCGCGCAGGTAGCCGCTGCGGCTGCGTTGGTCGCACAGGTCTATCCGACGCTGGACAACATGAGTGTGCGCTCCCTGCTCATGAATTCGGCGGATGACCTGGGCGACCCAGGCGATGACAGCACTTATGGATATGGGCGTCTGAATGTCGCCCGGGCGCTTCGTGGACCGACCAACGTGCAGTACGGTCTGGACCTGTTTCTCGGGCACGGCTATCTGCATTTCAAGGACGACATCACAGGGGGAGGCGTGATAGCCGTAGGCGGCCCCGGCACACTCGAACTGTCGGGCAGCGTGGATGCGAAGCTTCGCGTTGCCAATGGCGCCGAGATCATCCTGTCGAAGGGGATTACCCGATCGATCACGATCGATAGCGGCACCGCAGGTTCGACCGTGCGTGTTCACGGCGATATCGGCTCCGGTCATCCCTCCGTCGGCGGCGCGTATATCGACGGCATCTTCAGCGGTGGCACGGTAGACCTGACGTCCAATATTAACGGGACGCGGGTGCACGGCGATCTCATGATGTATGGCGGGTCAAGCAACTTCCTTTCGGTGCTGCTCGGCTCGCCCGTCATCGTGGATGGCAAGGCTCAACTGTATGGCACGCTCGTGCTTGCCGGTACGGTTCCCGGCTACGTGGGGCAGTCACATCAGGTCATCCTGCAGGCAGCGTCCATCGACGGCGTGTTCGGCAATGTCATCAAACAGGGTTTCTTCCTCGATACCTACCTGCAGACCGACGGCAAGGAACTGTGGATCGACTCTTCACGCATCAACGTGCAGGCGGCAGCCAGGGCAACGCCCGTGATCAACAACTCGGCGGCGGCAGTGAACGCTTCGACACGGCTCGACGCGGCGATGAATAGCCTCGACGCGGCCGCAGACGCGGGTACCACTCCACCCATGGGGACCTTGCTCGCAGCAGGCAGTCTCGAGCAGGCACCGGGCGCCGAGGCGGCGCGGCGCTCGCTGGAATCGCTTTCTGGACAGCTTTACGCAGCAAGCACGGCGATGACCCTCGCCAACATCGATGCTGGCAATGATGCATTCGCCGCACACGTCCGTAACGAGCGCGGTGGCGGTGTGTGGACAGCCTCGTTGGGCCGCACCGACACACTCGCGCGCACGGGCTTCGGCGGTGTGTCGTACCAGATGGGTGGCGGCATGGCCGGACAGGAAGTGTTGTTGGGCGCCCAGGGTTTTGCGGGCATGGCGGTCGCACGTTACGAGGGGACGGGCCAGCTTCAGAATGCCTATGACCGGCAGCGCAGCCGCACCAACGAAGGCATGCTATATGCTGGTTCGCGCGGCGAACAATGGTATAGCGCCGGGCGCTTCGCCTTTGGCAGTTTTCGCGGCGACGTGCGCCGGGTGTTGCAATTCGGGCAGCAGGCGGCATTCACCGGCGGTGACGTGGATGGCCATTACACCGCTGGCTTTGGCGAAGCAGGCTTCCGCGCGCACTTCGGAGCACTGGACGTTACCCCGTTCACCACGGTGCAGTACACGCGCATACAGCGCGATGGTTTCGAGGAGGCCGGAGGCGCGGGTTTCGGACTCGCCACTGGCGGACAGCGCGTGGTGCGATGGCAGGGTGGTGCCGGCATGCGCCTGGGCACGGTGATGCGGCTAACGTCTTCCACGCTGCACCTCGACGGCTCACTGGCCTGGCAACGCGCCTTTGGCGTCCAGGGCAACGACCTGTCCGCGCGCTACGCGGGATTCTCCAGCTGGGCACCGGTGGAAGGCATTGGCCTGTCGCGTCAGGCCGCGACCTTCGGCTTCAACGCCAGCCTGGACGTCGGCGCCCGTACGCAGCTGGCCCTCGGTGTCGACCAGCGCTTTGCCAGCCGCGACCGTTCGCACTCGGCGACGGCCAGCCTCAAGGTGGCGTGGTAAATCGACTCAATGCGCTTCGGCACCACCCACGCGAGTGAGCAGGGCTTCGCACGCATCGTTCAGATGCGTGACCTGTAGTTGCTTGCTCTGCTGGGCATAACGACGGCGCAGCGCTTCGATCGCCTCGACGGCCGAATGATCGTCCAGGTGCGCACCGGAACAGTCCAACTCGACGAAGGACGGATCGTTGTCGACATCGAACATGGTCTGCAATCGCGCGGTCGCCGCAAAATACAGCGTGCCCTGTAGACGATAGCGGCGACCGCCGTTGGGAAGATCCTCGCGATTCACGCTGAGGCGATCGGCGTGCTTCCAGGAAAAGGCGATGGCGGAGATCAGAACACCACACAGAACGGCGGTAGCGAGATTGGCGAAGACGGTGATGACCGTGACGGCGACAATGGTCAAGGCATCGGTCAGCGGCAGCCGGCGCAGCAGCGGCACGCTTCCCCAGGCAAAGGTCTTCTGCGCCACCACGAGCATGACGCCGAGCAGTGCGGCCAATGGAATACGCTCGATCAACGGCGAAAGAAACAAAACGAAACACATGACCAGCACACCGGCCGTGATGCCGGACAAGCGCGTGCGCCCGCCCGAGGTGAGGTTGATCATGGTCTGGCCGATCATGGCGCAGCCACCCATGCCGCCGAACAGACCGGACACGACGTTGGCAGCGCCCAGCGCCATGCACTCGCGATTGGGCTGGCCTTCGGTGGCGGTGATTTCGTCGACCAGGTTGAGCGTGAGCAGGGTTTCCAACAGGCCGACCATGGCCATCACCAGCGCATACGGAAACACGATCTTCAGCGTATCCAGCGTCCATGGCACCTGCGGCCAGTGCAGGAAGGGCAGGCCGCCCTTGATGGACGCGATATCGCCAACGGCGCGCGTGTGCACACCGAACAGTTGCACGACCAGGCTGACTATGACGATCGACGCCAGCGCCGAGGGCACGACGCGGGTAAGCCGGGGCAGCACATAGACCACCAGCATCGCCACCAGTGCCAGCCCGAGCATGAGATAGAGCGCGTTGCCGGCGAGCCAACCACCGCCCGGCGCGTGCAGATGTTCCAGCTGTGAGCTGGCGATCACGATCGCCAGGCCATTCACGAAGCCCAGCATCACCGGATGCGGAATCATCCGCACCAGCTTGCCCAGCCGGAGCACGCCGAACAGGAACTGGATCAGGCCACCGAGCAGCACGGTGACCAGGAAATAGTCGGCACCGTGCTGCACCACCAGGGCCACGATCACCACCGCCATCGAGCCGGCAGCGCCGGAAATCATGCCCGGACGGCCACCAAAAGCCGCCGTGAGCGCCGCGATGATCGCTGCGCCGTAGAGGCCCATCAACGGGTTGAGATGCGCGACCAGGGCGAAAGCCATGGCTTCAGGGACCAACGCGAACGCGGTGGTCAGCCCGGCCAGGAGGTTCTGGCGGACAGAGAGGGTGGAAGGGGACATATGATTTTCCTGCGCAGCGTGCCGCAGTCAGGCTCAGACCCCTGCGAAGCCCCGCACCTTGCCATGCTGCGTTGCATCAGGCAAGGCGCGGGTCAGTGGATCGACTTATTTCGGCGTCAGGCGGTACAACCCACCCGGCTGCGCGTCTTCCAGCACCCAGAGCGAGCCATCCGGCGCCTCTTCGATATCGCGGATGCGCTTGCCGAGGCTCCAGCGCTGGACGTCGGTAGCGCCGCCCTTGCCGTCGAAGGTCACGCGGATGATGCCCATGGTGACGAGGCCACTGATCAGCGCGCTGCCATTCCACTTCGGAAACATGCTGCCCTTGTAGAACATGAGATTGCCCGGCGCGATCACCGGCACCCAATAGATCACGGGCTTGACGAGATCAGGCCGCGTATCGGGGGAAGCGATCGGCACGCCGTTGTAGTTCATGCCATACGAAACCAGCGGCCAGCCGTAGTTCTTGCCGCGCTGGATCAGGTTCAGCTCGTCACCGCCTTTGGGGCCGTGCTCGAGCTCCCACAGGCGACCGTCAGGACCGAAGGCGAGGCCATACGGCGTGCGGTGGCCGACGCTCCAGGTTTCGCTCGGCGTGAGGTTGGGGCCGGGGAACGTATAGGTGCTGACCACGGGCGCCGTCTTCGCTGCCTCGGTATCGGTCGCCGGATCGATCAGCGGAATGGTGGGCGTACCGACCTTGCCTGCCCACGGATTGCCCGGCGCCGGTTTGCCGTCGAGCGTGAGGTGAAGGATCTTGCCCACCGGCTGGTTGGGATCCTGCGCAGGCGTGAAGCGCTGACGATCGCCCACGCTCAGGAAGAGGGTCTTGCCGTCCGGCGCAAACGCGATCTGCGCACCGGCCTGGCCGCCTTTGCCCGTGGGCATCTGGCGCCATAGCACCTGGAAGTTGTCCAGTCGTGCCTGATCGCCATCGAGCACGAGCTGACCTCGACCCATGGCCAGGCCACCGCCGTAGTCACCGGGCGCGACATAGGTGAGGTACACGTTGTGATCTTTGGCGTAATGGGGCGAGAGGAAGACGCCCAACATGCCGTTCTGTCCTTCGAAATAGCTGGCCGGCACGCCCTTGACCTCGGTCTTGGCGCCCTGCTGGGTTACCAGCTGAAGGCGGCCGACTTTTTCGGTCACCAGCATGCGGCCATCGGGCAGGAAGGCGATACGCCAGGGCAGATCGAGGCTGGCGACCTTGGTGACGTTGAAGGGGAGGTCGGGATCGGGCTTCTGATCGCCTGCATTGGTCTGCGCATGAGCGGCGCTTGCCAGCAGCGCTGCGACCCATAACCCGTGTGCCAGCTTCGCCATGTGCATGTTTCCTTGCGTCCGAGTGACGCGGACGATAGTAGTGTCCTGGTCGCCGTTTGGGTGTGACGGTTTTTTTAATGCGTCCCGCCATGCGGGCCAACGCTGATGGTCACGCTCTGTGAGCCAGGCCACATTTCTGACGTGCGACGTGTAACCGACAGCATCTGGCGACCGAAGACATGGAGAGCCGTCCGGCTCCTTCGGAGAACTGCCCATGAAGACCTCGCAAAAACTTGCCGTTGGTATCGCCGGCGTACTGGCGACGACTGGCGCCGTCCACGCCCAGGATCGTTCGCTGAACCTGCGCGGATTCGATTCCCCTTACGTCTATGTCATGTCCAATGACATCCAGAACAACAGCGTCGCAGTGCTGCGTCGCAATTTCTTCGGCGGCCTGGAAAAGCTCGCTGTGGTTTCGACCCAGGGGAAGGGCGTCGGCGTGGGCACCACGGCGCCGCCGCCGGATCCGCTCGGTTCGCAGAATGCGCTCATCAAGAGCGACGATGGACGGCTGCTCTTTGTCACCAACGCGGGCTCCAACCAGGTGTCGGTGTTCGCGATCGAAGGCAGTCGCCTGCGCCTGATCGACATTCAGCCGACCGGCGGGACGTTCCCCGTCAGCGTGGCGCAGCGCGGTAATCGGCTCTACGTGCTCAACAGTGCGGCTACCTCCAGCGTGACAGCGTTTCAGATCCTTCCGAGCGGCCAGTTGGTCGCGCTGCCCGCGGAAACACGATTGCTCGGTACCGACGCACCGCTTGTGGGAAACCAGCCGAACGTTGGCATGACACCGGCGCAGCTTCAGTTCTCGCCGGACGGTAACTGGCTCGCCGTATCCATCAAGGATGCCTCCGCCAAGGGCTGGTTCGAGTTGTTTGCCGTGGGTCGCAATGGCAGCCTCGGCAAGGATCCTGCGATCACGCCTTCCAACGATCCGCAACCGTTTGGCTTCGACTTCGACGCTCGCGGCCACCTGGTCACGTCGCAGGCGGCAGGTTCGGCGGCGAGTTCGTACGCGGTCGCGCGTAACGGTGCGCTGACGCCGATCTCCAGTGACATTGCCAATGGCCAGGCTGCCGCATGCTGGCTAACGGTATCGGGACGCTTTGCGTTCACGGCCAACGCAGGCAAGGGCAATATCAGTGGGTATCGCATCGGTAACGATGGCTCGTTGACCTTGCTCGATGGTGGCGTGGTCGGCAAGCTGGAAGCCGGTGCCGCGCCGACCGATCTCAAGGCGTCGGCCGATGGCCTGTTCCTCTACGTGGGCAACTCGCTGGGTGGCAACATCGACACCTTCCTGATCCTGGGCGATGGTCGCCTGCTGCAGGTCGGCCAGACCCCCGTGTTTGCCGGTGCGTCGGGCATGCAGGGCATCGCGCTCTGACTATCTGACCGAATCCACGCGTCGCATGCGTGCCTAAGCCCGGCTGTCGGGCTCAGGCACGTATAGCGTGCACAGCGCCGCGATAAGAAGGCTCGCTCCGCCAAGGCCGAGCGCCCAGATCGGCTGATTGTGAAAGCACAGTCGCAGCAACAGGCCGAGAACGCTGGCGGCGAGCACCTGGGGAATCACGATGAAGAAATTGAAGATGCCCATGTAGACACCCAGTTTCGCCGTTGGCAGGGTGTCCGAGAGCAGCGCGTAAGGCAGCGACAGGATCGATGCCCAGGCAAAGCCGACACCTACCATCGAGGCGAGCAGCCAGTGCGGATCGCGGATGTAGAGGAACGACAGCAGGCCGGCACCACCCAGGCACAGGTTCACTACGTGGCTGATGCGCAGGCCCCAACGACGGACCATCAGAGGAATGACCACCGCGGCCAGGGCACCAAAGCCGTTATAGGCGCCGAACAGCACGCCGACCCAGTTCGCACCCTCGTTGTAGAGGGAGGAACCGGTATCCGCGGTACCGTAAATCGTCTGCGTCACACCCGCCGTGGTGTAGATCCACATCGCGAACAGCGCGAACCAGGAAAATAACTGCACCCCGGCCAGGCGTCGCATCGAGACCGGCATGCCGTAGAGGTCACCCATCACCTCGCGCAGCATCCCGTGACTGCGGGTGCGGCTAAGCCAGGTAAACAGAAGGCCAAACGCGATCAGGCCGCCGGCCAGCAGGTAGACCTCCCTTTCCAGCGCGAAATGCGTAATCGCGACGAGGACCGCGGCGCCCGCCACCAACATAAGCAGACCGGGTCGCCCGGCGCGCGATACATCCACCGACGGCCTCTCAGGCACGTTGTCGGTGAACGAAAGAAGCTGGGCGGGCGTGTACTCACGGGTTGCCAGGATGGTCCAGACCACGGCGCCCAGCAGTACCGCACCGCCGCCGTAGAACGCGTACTTCACCGTATCGGGGATGCTTCCGTCCGCCGCGACGTTGGCAACGCCGAACTGCGCCAGGACCCAGGGCAGCATCGAGGCGACCACGGCACCGGCGCCGATGAAAAAGCTCTGCATCGCAAAACCGGCGGGGCGTTGTCGCGTGGGCAGTTGATCGCCAACCAGRGCGCGAAACGGCTCCATCGACACGTTGATCGACGCATCCAGGATCCACAACAACCCGGCAGCCATCCACAACGCCGGCACGTTCGGCATCCATAGAAGGGCCAACGAGGCGAAGACGGCACCGGCCAGAAAATAGGGCCGGCGTCGACCGAGGCGGTTCCAGGTGCGGTCGGAGTAGTGACCGACGATCGGTTGCACGATCAAGCCGGTCAGCGGCGCGGCGATCCAGAGGGCAGGGATGTCATTGAGGTTCGCGCCCAGGGTTTGGAAGATCCGGCTGACGTTCGCGTTCTGTAGCGCGAGGCCGAACTGGAGACCGAGAAAGCCGAAGCACATGTTCCATATCTGCCAGAACGACAGCGTGGATCGCTCTCTCATCGACGCCTGGCCTTGTGGCAGGCAATGTGGTTGATCCCGGTCATGATTCCTCCTCCAGCAGCAGTTATGTCATGACCGGACACATCCTGCATGCTGCGGATGCAGCATCCGGGCTCCGTGTCGCCCTTGTAAGCAAAGGGCTCTGGCGGCATAGTCATTCGACAGTGTGATCACAGCGGAGAATCCATGCGGGTACGTCTCGAAGATGTAGCGCGCGCAGCGGGCGTATCGCCCAAGACAGTGTCGCGTGTGCTCAATGACGAGGCCAACGTGACCGATGCGACGCGGCAACGCGTGCAAGCTGCCATGGAGGCGATGGACTATCGCCCGCATCCATCGGCACGCAGTCTGGCGGGAAATCGCTCGTTCGTGGTGGCGATGCTGTATGACAACAACGACAACCCAGCCTCGACCTATCTGGCCGAGATCCAGGACGGCGTGCTCGAGGCCTGTGACGAGCATCGTTACAGCATGATGGTGCGACCGCTGCGAATGCGTGATCGCGACTTCATCCGTCGCTTCGATGCCCTGATCTCCGACCACCATCCCGACGGTGTCGTGCTGACACCGCCGATTACCGACTATGCGCCACTGCTGAAGCGCCTGCGCGAG
This sequence comes from Luteibacter sp. P1_D3, assembly GCF_056406135.1. Lineage (NCBI taxonomy): Bacteria > Pseudomonadati > Pseudomonadota > Gammaproteobacteria > Lysobacterales > Rhodanobacteraceae > Luteibacter > Luteibacter sp. P1_D3. Next base: position 48,323 of record NZ_JBFUAT010000018.1, read on the forward strand.
CGCGAGGTGCCCTATGCCAGCGTGTCCCCGCTGCGGCGTGGCAAGACCTTGGGCGTGACGATGGACGAGCAGAAGGCCGCGCGTGCGATCGTGGAGCATCTGCTGGAGCTCGGCCATCGACGCATCGCCCACGTGATCGGCATCGCCAATCACGGCGCCAGTCGGTGGCGGCTCGCTGGCTATCGCGAGGCGATGGCTGCCGCGGGGTTGCCCGAGGATCCTGGCCTGGTGGTGCAGGGCGCTTTCACCTTCGGCTCGGGCGTGGAGGCGGCGCGCCAACTGTTTTCGCTGGCCGAGCGACCGACCGCCGTGTTTGCCGCCAATGACGACATGGCCACCGGCGTGATGTGGGCGGCGGGCGAGTACGGCCTGAAGGTACCGCACGACCTCTCGGTCTGTGGCTTCGACGATACGCCGCTGTCGCGTCAGCTCTGGCCGGCACTCACCACGATCCAGCAGCCCAGTCGTGAGATGGGGAAGATCGCCGCCGAGCAGTTGCTCAACGAACTGCGTGGCCACGGCACTGGCCGACTGGTGCAGATTCCGTTCTCCCTGCAGATACGCGGCTCCACCGCCATCGCACCCTGAGACCCTTTCGCTGCGCCGGGCCAGGCGTGGGCCATGTTGCAACGCAAATTGACAGCGCTGTCATTCCTGCCACGATGCGGACCGGAAGCGTACCGCCGGTATGCCAGCCTGGAGCGTTGACGTGCCACTGCTGCAGCGATCGAGCCTGTTTTTGCGACGTATTTCCGTGCCGCTGTCGATGGCCAGCGCCTTGCTGGTCACCGTTCCCGCCATGGCGGGCGATGCGACCCTCGTGCACCCCGAGCAGTGGCCCAAGGGCACGTCGCCGCTGCCGCCGGACCCCGCGATCGAATCGCGAATCCGCGCTTTGCTGGCGAAGATGTCGGTGGAGGACAAGGTCGGCCAGATGATCCAGGCCGACATCAAGTACGTGACGCCGGACGACGTACGCGAGTACCGCCTGGGCTCGGTTCTCGCCGGCGGTAATTCCAAACCACCGGGACAGCCGTACCCGGTTGCCTCGCAGTGGCAGGCGCTGTCCGATGCGTTCTACCGCGCGTCCACGGACACCTCGCATGGCGGCCTGGCGATCCCGGTGCTGTTCGGCATCGACGCCGTGCACGGCCACAACAACCTGGTCGGCAGCACGCTATTTCCGCAGAACGTCGGGCTGGGTGCGACGCGCGACCCGCAGCTGATCCACGACATTGGTGAGGTCACGGCACAGGAACTGCGTGCCAGTGGCAYCAGCTGGACGTTCGCGCCCACGCTCACCGTCCCACAGGATGGGCGCTGGGGCCGTTCGTACGAAGGCTACTCGCAGAACCCCGCACTGGTGGCGCAATACGCCGCCGCGGTGGTCGGCGGCCTGGAAGGCAAGCCGGGAACGCCGCAGTTCCTCGACGCGGGGCATGTAATCGCGACCGCCAAGCATTTCCTCGGCGATGGTGGCACCCATGACGGCAAGGATCAGGGCGACGCCCAGATCAGCGAAGCGACGTTGCGCGACATCCATGGCGCCGGCTATCCGCCCGCGATCAAGGCTGGTGTGCAGGTGGTGATGGTCTCGTTCTCCAGCTGGAACGGGGTCAAGATGGCCGGCAACAAGGCCCTGATCACCGGTGTGCTGAAAGAGCGCATGGGCTTCGATGGAATTGTGCTGGGCGACTGGAACGCGCACGGGCAAGTGCCCGGCTGCAGCAACGAGGATTGTGCCGCGGCTTACAACGCCGGGCTGGACATGCTCGAAGCGCCCGATTCCTGGAAAGGGGTGTACACGAACACGCTGGCCGAAGTGAAGGCCGGCGTGATCCCGATGAGTCGTGTCGATGATGCGGTGACTCGCATCCTGCGGGTGAAGATGCGTCTCGGCATGTTCGAGGCCGGACTGCCGTCGACCAATCCGCTCGCAGCCAAGGCGGCGGACGTGGTCGGCAGTCCTTCGCATCGCGCCGTGGCGCGTCGGGCCGTACGCGAGTCCCTGGTGCTGCTGAAAAACAACGGCGGCGTGCTGCCGATCGACCCACGCAAGCATGTTCTGGTGGCCGGTAACGGCGCCGACAACATCTCCAAACAGAACGGTGGCTGGACGCTGACCTGGCAGGGCACGGGTCTGACCAATGCGAACTTTCCGGGCGCCACCTCGGTGTGGGCGGGTCTTCGGGCGCAGATCGAAGCGGCCGGCGGCAGCGCCGAACTATCGGTGGAAGGCGATACGAAACAGAAGCCGGATGTCGCTATCGTCGTGTTCGGCGAGGATCCCTATGCCGAGTTCCAGGGCGACCTGCCGAACCTCGCCTACCGTCCCGGCAACGATCACGACCTCGATCTGATTCGCAAGCTGCGCGGGCAGGGCGTGCCTGTGGTTGCGGTGTTCCTGACCGGACGGCCGCTTTGGATGAATCGCGAGATCAACGCTGCGGATGCCTTCGTCGTTGCCTGGCTCCCGGGCAGCGAAGGGGAGGGCATCGCCGATGTCCTGCTGCGCACCCGGGATGGCCATATTGCGAACGACTTCCACGGCAAGCTGGCCTACGCCTGGCCACGTAGTGCGCTGCAGGTACCCGTCGCCGCCGTCGCTCGAGGTGAGCAGCCGCAGTTTCCCTACGGCTTCGGTCTGACCTATGCCGACAAGGGGAAGACCGGCACGTTGCCCGAGGATCCGGGGCTGGTACTGAGCAGCGCCCAGGCGGGCGTCTACTTCACCCGCGGTAAGCCGGCACAGGACTTCGTGGTGCGCCTGACCGGTGCGAATGGCGTGGTGACGAATGTCACTGCCACGCCGGCCGCGACGGCGGATGGAAGCCTGCATATCGGCGCGCTCGACTATAAGGCGCAGGAGGACGCGCGGAGCCTGGCGTGGGCTGGTAACGGCGCTAAGGCCGCAAGCATCGAGCTGGTCGCGCCGGCACCACTCGATGTCGACCGCGAAACCAATGGCGATGTCATGTTGGTGACCACCCTGAAGATCGATGCGGTGTCACCGGGTGATACCTCGACCATCGGGATCGGCTGCGGTGCCGGTTGCAGTGGATGGGTGCCCGTGGGATCCCAGCTCTCCGCGTTACCCAAAGGACAATGGTTGAGCGTGGGCATTCCATTGAAGTGTTTCCGCGATGCCGGTGCCAACATGAGCAAGGTGGATCGTCCCTTCGCATGGTCCAGTCACTCCGGTGACCAGATGGCGATCACCGACGTGTCGCTCAGCACGGTAGCGGACCGAACCTTGGTTTGCCCCGCTCACGCGAGCAAGCCGTAAGGGTCGGGTCACTGTCTGCAGCCGTCGATTGACGCCGCCCACTTCGGCCGGACGGCAGGAAGGCTATTTGCTTTGCACCAATTCGGCGTCATTGAAGCGAACGTCAAGTGGTGCGGGGCCTTTCAGAAAGTGTTTGTGAATGTCTGGATGACTTGCTGCCATGCGGCAAGCATTCAACGTAATACCGCTCTATCATCCGTTAATGACAGCGCTGTCATTTAGGGGGTGACAGGGCGCCAGGGGAGTTAGGGAAGCTTTGATCCGAACGATTGATCGATGGGGAGAGCCAGATGAATCTGCGTCACAAGTTGTTGTATGTCGCCATGTCACTCGCGTTTGTTCCGGGCACGCTGCTCGCGGCGGATCAGGACACGACGGTGCAAAACCCGTCGTCGAAGAATCCGGAGGGCGCCGATAAGAAGGTGCAGAACCTCGACGCCATCTCGGTCAGCGCGACCAAGCGCGACACGCCGCTGCAGAAGACACCGGTCGCAGTCACGGCGATCACCGTCGACACGCTCGATCGGGAACGCGTGATGACCGTGCAGGACCTGACCAAGCTGGTACCCGGCCTGCAAGGCACCTCGCAGGGCGATCATGGCGTCGTGACGCTGACCTTGCGCGGCATCGGTAACGACAGCGCCAAGACCGAATACGCCGATCCCGAAGTCGCCACCTTTGTCGACGGCGTGTACGCACCGCGCGCCGAGGCGGCGTCGGGTCTGTTGCTGGATATGGATGGCGTCGAAGTGCTGCGCGGTCCGCAGGGCACCCTTTGGGGCCGCAACTCGACCGCCRGCGCCATCAGCTTCCAGACGGCCAAGCCGGACATCGGCGCGGGCTTCTACGGCAACGCGCAGGTCGAGGCGGGTAACTACAACCAGATCGGCTCGCGCGCCGCGTTCAACCTGCCCATCAGCAACACCTTCGCCATGCGCGTCGCCGTGGTGCACGAGCAGCATGATGGCTACGTCGACTACCAGGACCCGTCGGGCCAGCTGCCCAGCGTGGCCCAGCAGCAAACGACATATCTGGCCTCCGGCGGCACACTGGCCAACTTCAAGCCCATCGATCCCGGCCAGTACGTGCAGAAGGGCGACAAGTACAACGCGCAGGACCAGTCCGCCGCGCGCGTCAGTGCGCTGTGGCAGCCCAGCGACTCGTTCAAGTGGAACCTGTCGTACGAGTACTTCGTCGATCGCGGCACGCCCAGCATGAGCCTGATGCAGACGCCGCGGGAAGGTGAGAAGTTCTGGTCCGCGCTGATCGACACCGCGCCGTACCTGCACCGTACGTCCAACACCGTGCGCAGCCGCATGGACTGGAACATCAACGACGGCATGCAGCTCAGCTACATCGCCGGCTACAACAAGTACTCGGGCCAGAGCGACTTCGACCAGGACGTCGGTGTCAGCGTACCTACCAGCTTCACCACCAACGGCGTCTATCAGGACGATCGCACCAACACCTCCCACTACAAGAACTGGAGCCAGGAGATCAACCTGAAGTCCACCGGTCCGCAGACCGTGGACTGGATTCTCGGTGCGTACTACGGCTACGAGAACAACGACATCCGGTTCGATATTCCCATCATGAACGGTACGCGCTATGGCACCGTGAGCTGGCAGGGTTCCTTTATCCAGCCGAAGGAAACGGTGGAGTCGTATGCGCTGTTCGGCCAGGCCACCTGGCATCTCACCGACCATCTGCGCCTCACCGGTGGCGCGCGCTGGTCGCATGATGACAAGGAAAACAAGGGCGGCATCAACTGGGGTTGGGCGTACGACCCGACCGTGCCGCAGCTGCCGATCTCGCCGGATGTGTATCCCGATCCGTCGAACGGCTTCAGCATCTCGCAGCGGAATACCGCCAAGTACACCAAGAGCAAGCCGACCTGGTTGATTCGCCTGGATGCCGACGTCAGCGAGAACGGCATGGTCTACGCCAGCGTTTCCACTGGCTACAAGTCCGGCGGCACGCAGGACGCGGGCACGCTGTACAAGCCCGAGTCGCTGACCAACTATGAGGTCGGCAGCAAGTTCGGTTTCCTCGATGGCCACATGACGTGGRACACGGCCATCTATTACGAGGACTTCAAGAACTTCCAGCTGTCCGCGCCCATCGTCTATCCGGACGGCAACCACGGCCTGGGCTTCTCCAACGTGGGCGGCAACACCAAGGTCCTCGGTTTCGAGTCGGAGCTGGCATACCAGCAGCAGGATGATCGCTTCAACCTGATCTTCTCGGCCATTCCGAAGAAGAAGCTCGGCACGCTGACCTATGCCGGGTCCAACGACTACCAGGGCCTGCCGGCATGCCCGCCGGCGTCCAACCTCGCCAACTGCATGGACGTCACCGGCAACGACCTGCCGCATGCGCCGGACCTGTCGCTCACCGCCATCTACGAGCACACGTTCCACCTCGGCAATGGCGGACGCCTCACGCCGCGCGCCAGTGCGCAGTACCAGAGCTCGCAGTGGCTGAGCTACTTCAACCTGGGCGAGGGCGACAAGCAGAAGGCATACGTGCGTGGCGACCTGTCGCTGCGTTACAGCGAGCCGGGTGACAAGTGGTGGGTCAACGGCTACGTGCAGAACGTGACCGACAAGAAGACCCGCACCAGCGCTGGCCGCTTCCTGATGGCCGATGGCTCGCTGCAGTACGTGTCGCAGTACCTCGCGCCGCGTACCTATGGCGTCCAGCTTGGCGTGTGGTTCTGACCTGCAGGGCGGCCCCATGACAGTCGTGCCGCCCGACCTTTGCCGTTCTACTGGCGACGTTCGAGGGAGCGTCGCCTAACCCTCCCTGTGAATGGCTTTTGCCGGGTCCGTGTGGGGCGTGCCCGGCAGTTCTTTTCTCGTATCGTGCGGCACCTGCGGGGACACACCATGGCGCGTCTGAAGAAAGTGTTGATCGTCGGCGGCGGCACCGCCGGTTGGCTGGCGGCATGTTATCTGGCCAAAGCGGTCAACGCGGTCGACCCTCGAAGCGTGCAGGTGCACCTGGTGGAATCGCCTGACATCGGCCTGCTTGGAGTGGGCGAAGCGACGTTCCCCTCTATTCGCGGCACCCTGGCGGCCATCGGTCTCGACGAGCGCCGCTTTCTGGTCGGTGCCACGGCGACGTACAAGCAGGGCATCCACTATCGCCATTGGGTACGGCCGCCGGGAACTCCCGGGCCGGACCATTTCTTTCATCCGTTCAACGCTCCCAGCCAGCGTCCGGGTGGCCCCGACCTGTTGCCGTACTGGCTGCTCGGTGCCGCGCCCGAGGGCATGTCGTTCGCTGATGCGGTCTCGATGCAGAGCATGCTGGTCGATCATTCGCGTGCGCCCAAGCGCCCGAAGGATGCGGACTATCAGGGGCCGATGAACCACGCGTTCCACTTCGACGCCGCCTGCTTCGCGCGAGTGCTCGCCGAGCACGGCCAGGAGACACTTGGCGTGGTTCGGCACGTGGCCACGGTGGAGCGCACGGAGCTGGACGAGCACGGCGCCATCGCGCGCGTGGTGACGAAGGAGGAGGGCGAGCTGACCGCTGATCTCTACGTAGACTGCACCGGATTGCGCGGCATGCTGATTGGCAACGTGATGCAGTCGCCGTTCCGTAGCCGTGCGGACGTGCTATTCGCCGATCGGGCGGTGGCTATCCAGGTGCCGTACGAAACGCCCGATGCACCGATCCCGTCGTACACCATCTCGACCGCCCAGGAGGCTGGCTGGGTCTGGGACATTGGTTTGCAGAAGCGGCGTGGTTCTGGCTATGTGTATTCCTCGCGGCATACCACCGACGATCGTGCCGAAGAGGTCTTCCGGCGCTATCTGGGTAAAGCAGGGGAGGGCCTCAAAGCCTTTCATATCAAGTTCGAGACGGGGTATCGCCCTGAGCACTGGCGCAAGAACTGTGTCGCGGTGGGGCTGGCGGGAGGGTTTGTCGAGCCGCTGGAGTCGACCGGTATCGCACTGATCGAGTTGGCGACTTATCTGCTGACGCATCTGCTGCCTGGCGACACCGACGATATGGAAAGCGCAGCGCGTCATTTCAACGAAATGATGGTGGCGCGGTATGACCGGATCATCGACTTTATCAAGATGCACTACTGCCTCAGCCAGCGGCGGGATTCGTCCTTCTGGATCGACAATGCTGACCCTGCGAGCATCCCTCAGACCCTGCAGGAGAAGCTCGAGAAGTGGAAGCTACGCCCGCCGCATCGGTTGGACTTCGTCAGCGATCTGGAGATGTTCATGACCTCCAGCTGGCAGTACGTGCTGTATGGGATGGAGTTCCGGACGGATCTCGAGCCTATGCGGAGTGCGTATCCGGATATGGACGTGGCGCGGAAGGAATTCGCGGTGATCCGCCAGGCGGGGTCTCTGGCACTCGATGATCTGCCGGACCATCGGGTATTCGTGGAGCAGATGTGCCGGGAGCACAGGCAGCGCAGCGAGGCCGTTGGGGTATAACTGCGTCGGTAGCCACCCACCGACTGCGGAGAGCACGTTATGGATATCGCATCGTTTCGCCCCTTGACGTTGTTCTGTGTCCTGGCGCTTGCCGGGGCACCGCTTCAGGCCTCTGCCGCGCAAAACGCTCCCACACCAGCTCAAGCCCCCACGAGTGCCACCGAAACGCCCGCGGCGCGACCTGCGGACGTAGCATCGATGGGCGCGATCATCGATGCGGTCTACGACGTGATTTCGGGCGCCAAAGGGCAGGAGCGTGACTGGGATCGCATGCGTTCCCTGTTCCTGCCAGGCGCGCGCCTGATTTCCGCGCGGACCGACAAGGATGGCGTCACCGCAGCCCATGTAATGAGCGTGGAGGATTACATCCGGGTGGGTGGTCCCATGCTGAAAAAAGATGGCTTCTTCGAGCGTGAGGCACACCGCACGGAGGACCGTTACGGCAACATCGTCCAGGTGTTCAGCACGTACGAATCGCGCCATGCGGCGGCTGATGCGAAGCCGTTTCAGCGGGGGATCAACAGTTTTCAGCTGCTGTTCGATGGCCACCGTTGGTGGGTGGTGACGATTTACTGGCAGGGTGAGACGGCGGAGTTTCCGATTCCTGCCAAGTACGGCGGCTAAGACGTCGAGGCCGCGGTACGCCAAGGATTTCTCGCTAGTCGCGCGAGGCTTCACGTTCGGTGGTGAAAGCGTGTCAGCGCTGCCGTCATCAAAGCGAGTGCTTCGCGCGCAGCCGGAAGCGGCCCGGAGTGTGTAAAACCATGGTCCGCGCCGGCGAACTCGTGGTAGTCGGCCGATACGCCTGCTTGATTCAGACAGTCGGCATAGACCTGTGACTGCTCTTTGATGAGGTCGAGGCTTCCGGTGACGATACACGCCGGAGCGAGACCCGCGAGCCTCGTACACCGAAGCGGGGACACGTCCGCGGATTCACGATCGGTGACCCGCGGCAGATACATCGCGCGAAAGAACGGCAGCATGGATGGCGGGAGCGCATTACCCATGCCCGGTTCCTTGACGGGATCTTTGGTCCAGGCAAGATCGAGCCATGGATAGGCGAGCACCTGGCCGCTAAGGCGAAATGCGCCTTCGTCGCGGATTCGTCTGGCGAGCACGGCAGCGAGACCGCCTCCCGCGCTGAATCCGCCCACCGTCACGCTCGATGCATCCAGGCGCCACGATCTTCCGTGACGAAGCAACGTACGCATGACGGCCAGACTGTGGACGACTGCTGATGGATAGCGGTATTCCGGCGCCAGTGGGTACGCGACGCTCGCGATGGCGCAACGAGCGGTCACGGCGAGGTGTCGACAGATCAGGTCGTCCTGGTGCGGTGATCCTGTTGCGTAGCCGCCACTGTGGTAGCTGAAATGCACAGGCCAGGGACCTCCACCCGGCTCGTCGGGGACGTAGAGAGTGACAGTGCCGGTACAGATCGCGGAGGTGATGGGGATGGTGGTCACGGTGACGCCATCGGATCCTAGCCCGAGCCTGGGCGTGACCTTCGCAAAAAACGGCACGATGAGACGCAGCAGGCGCGACCGTGCTCGCCCTGCAAGCGTGACGACGACGATCTCTCCAACCTGATGACTGTGCCGCGCAAACAGTAGCCAGGCGACGGCGAATAGGACCGCCGCGACCGTCGTCGCTACGGGCAGGAGACAATGAAGGGCATTCATAGGTATCGGCTCAAAATTCCGGCGCTTCAGTGGCCCCGGAGGCGACCTCTGTCATCGTCGCTGAAAGGGGGCGCTCGCGAAGCAACAGCGCAACGACGATGCTGGCGACTCCGGCGACAAGCCCTGCGCCAAAGCAGAAACGGTAGGACTGGAAGAGGCTTGCGCTCTCAGCAGGCAAGACGAGACGGACGAGCACCGCTGCCGAGGCGCCCAACGCGCCACCAATGGTCTTGAAGAAGTTGAGAATGCCGGTTCCCAGGCCGAGGTGACGTTCGGCAACGGCATTCTGGCCAGCAAGAAGTGCGCTCTGGATAACGAGGCCAACGCCGACACCGAGCGTCGTACCCGCGCAAATAATCAGCGTCGGCGACGGACTGCCTGGCGTCGCGGTCAGCCAGCCCAGGCTCATTCCCATACATACGGTGCCGACCGTGGGAATCGCGCGATAGCGGCCGGTACGCGCAACAACGGTTCCTGCGACGCCCGAAGCCGCGACAAGGCCAAACAGCATCGGGATGATTGAAGCGCCGGCGGTCGCCGGCGACAGCGCGTAAACATCCTGCAAGGTCAGGGGAATGTAGAGCATTCCCACGAACAAGACGGCCGTCGCCAACATGAACAACACCGCAGACGACCAGAAGATGTTGGGAGCCACAAGCGAGGCCGACAAGCCGGCTCGGTGCCCCGCATAGTGCGCTGCGTGCGGAGCCTCACTCACGTTCAGGTGAATCGCAACGAGGGCCATGGCGACGAGGCCGATGGGCAGGTTGACGAGAAAGATCCACCACCAGCCCATGTGCTCGACGATCAGCCCACCGATCAGTGGTCCGCACACCACGGCGATGGCAGGAACGATACCCAGGGCTGCCTGGTATTTGCCGCGCGCCCGCGGCGGTGCCAGCGCAGCCACAATCGTCATGACCAGGGAGCTCAGTGCGCCGCCACCCACACCCTGCAGCGCTCGAAATGCGATGAGTGCGGGCAGCGTTCGGGCGACGGCGCACAGGCAGGAGGCCACGATGAAGAGTCCGAGGGTTACCTGAAACGTGCGCTTCTTTCCAAAGACGTCCGCGATGCGCCCGAGAATCAAGGTTGATAACGCGCCCGTCAGGAGGTACGCCGTTGCGATCCACGAGACGTCGCTGCCGCCGAGGGCTTTTCCGATCGGCCCGAGTGCCGAGGCGACAATGGTCTGGTCCAGCGTGGCGACAAAGAGGACCAGCATCATCGGCAGCAACGCCCGTGAAAGGGCCTTCTGCCGTTCGGACGCGGCCTCGATCAGGGCGGATTCGGAAGTCATACCTGCGCCAGTCCGCCGTCAACCGAGAGAACGCTGCCCGTCATGTATGACGAGTCCGACGATGCCAGGAACGCCGCCGCGCGTGCCACCTCTTCTGGCTCGGCCCATCGACCTAGCGGTACCGCGTTGCGAACGTACTCATCTACCGCCGGGTCCTTCCATGCTTCTTCGGTGAGCGGTGTCCGGACAGGGCCGGGACTTAAAACGTTGACGCGGATGGCTCGTCCGGCGAACGCTTCATGGGCTGCGAAGGTACGAGCGAGACTGCGCACGGCGGCCTTCGTCGCTGCATACAAGGGATCTGCCAGACGCCCCATATCCGCAGCGGCGGATCCGGTAATGATGACCGAGGCGCCTGTCGCGAGGACCGGGATGGCGTGCACCATGGTGAAGAAAACGCCCTTGAAGTTCAGATCGGACATCGCGTCGAACGCGGCCTCGTCAACGTCATCGAGGGCAGGTGTGTGCGACGTACCCGCATTCGCCATAAGGATGTCGAGATGTCCGAATCCATCTGCGACCTGATCGACGATCCGTTGGACGTCCTCGACTCGCGCCATGTCCGCCACCAACGTTCTTGTACCCGGACCGATCGCCTCCGCCGCTGCCGCCAGGCGCGAAGCATCCCGCCCTGTTATCAAGACCCGGGCACCGCCTTGATGGAGCAGTCGGGCCGTTGCCAGCCCAATACCACTGGATCCGCCGGTGATGAGGGCGATTTTCTCTTCGAACCTGCCTGCATTGCTGTTCATGGGCATGCGCTCCAAGCCTAAAGTCAACAGTTGATGACAATAGGCTGCCCTTGATTCTTGATAGTGTCAACACTTGATGACATTATGTCCTGGATTGATGCATTGGAGCTGCCATGACCAAACGCGACGCGCCTGCCATGCCTGTTGGGGGAGCCAAATCACAGAGGACGCGCGACAAACTCCTGTCTTCCGCGCGTTTCTGGTTTTCCGAACGGAGCTACGACGCTGTAGGGGTGCGCGAAATTGCGCAGCGAGCCGACGTTGATCCCGCCATGATCTCGCGTCACTTTGGTGGAAAGCAGGGCCTGTTCGTCGCCGCTTGCGACGGCGCTTTCGACGTCGTGGCGCATCTCCCCGCTGATTCGGCGAACATCGGCCGCTTCCTGGCCGGGGCCGCTGCGGGGACCTCAGGAACCGAGGACCCGGACGGTTTCAATGCGCTCTCGCTCCTGCTGCTCTCGTCCGACAGCCCCGAGGTCGCTGACGCGCTGTCGGCTGCATTCAGGGAGGGATTTATCAACCCTCTGGCCGCCAAACTGTCCGGGAAGAATACGGCAGGGCGAGCCGCAGCCATTGCCGCGTGCGTCGTCGGGTTGGCCACAGTGTGCCACCGGTTAGGTCTCGGGTCGCGCACGCATGCCGCAAAGGCTGCGGAGAGAAGCATGGGAGATGCTATCCAGCGGATGGTCGACGGATGATCTCGGTATTTCAGGCTGTCGGCAGTTGCCCGAGGTGATGCTGTCCTTATCCGCCATTGAGGGTAGGGCGCACCTTAGCTCCAGGACCCTCATATGAAGGGCTCCTGGCGCCCAAGGGGCGATCAGCATCAATTCATCCGGGCTGCTTCCAGTACGCTAAGAGGCCCGCTGTTTCGGTATCCATCGCCAGGAGCGGTGAAGATGTGCTCCGTAAGCTCGTTGATGGCGGGTCATCGGTTGGAGCGCTGGAGTTAGGTGTCGATCTTCCAGTTCGCTTCGGCCTTGCGTACAACTTCGCCGATCCAATCTACGAAGGCGCGCACGGTTGGCGATAGATGACGGTTCTTTGGATAGAGCGCCGATAACGGAACTGCCGGGGCCCGGAACTTTGTGAGTACCCGCTCCAGGCGCCCGGTTTGCAGGTGCTTAAGTACCATATAGCTGCCGGGGCGAATCAGCCCCAGCCCCTGTAAACCACATTCGACGTACGCATCTGTATCGTTCACGACGAGGCGCTCGCGCATTCTTATCGAGCGGCTCTCGCCGTCCACCACGTAGTTCCAGTCCAGTGAACGCCCAGTTCGGCTCGACAGGTAACCAACGGACTCGTGATCGGCCAGGTCATTCAACGACTCCGGTCTTCCGTGCTGAGCCAGGTAGGCCGGCGAGGCGCAGGTGACCCATTCGAATGCACCGATGCGCTTTGCGACCAGCGTCGGCGAATCTTCGGGGACCCCTGCGCGAATGACGCAGTCGATTCCTTCCTGTATCAACTCGACCGTCCGGTCCGCCGCCGTCAAGGTCAGTTCAACGTCAGGAAAGCGTGCCTGAAAGTCTTTGATGAAAGGCAAGACCACCAGCCGCGCCAAAGAAAGCGTCATGTCGACACGTAGGCGACCCCGCGGTTGGCCGGCGCTGCCAGGAAAGCCAGCCTCAACAGCCTCGATGTCAGACAATAGTCGCCGGCAATGCTCGTAATACACCGAGCCATCCGCCGTCAGGCTTATGTGCCGCGTGGTTCGCTGCAGGAGGCGTACGCCAAGAAATGCCTCCAGCTCCTTCACCGCGCGAGTGACTCGCGATGGGGGGAGGGACAGGCTTTCTGCTGCTCGTCCAAAGCTGTGCATCTCGACGACACGAGCGAAAATCTGCATCAACTGAAGGCGATCCATAGCTTCTCCCGCGTTGAATATGTTATTCCACTGTGCGCAATTAGTGACGGATACAGCTAGCTCTTATGCCACTATAATTCCATTTTAAGTAATAATATTAGCTAGATTTTGGTCTAGATGCTCCGGTGCGGCGAATTCAGACTGCGGCATGTCCCACTTCCCGCTGCGCATCTCATGAACCGCCCTAACAAGATCCGCCTAGCCGCTACTGCGGCTGTCATCGTGCTCGTCGGCGCGGGCATTGTCCTTTGGAGGCAGCACTCCGAAACACCGTCCGAAGCCACCGCAGCACTGCCCGTGGTTACGTTCCGGACCGCACTGCAGCGGCCTGTTTCCGATTCCCAGGACTACACCGGTCGGCTGGAGGCCGTCGACATCGTCGACGTTCGTCCCAGGGTGCCGGGAACGATGCTTACCGTGCATTTTAAGGATGGCCAGCAGGTCCATCAGGGCGATCTGCTGTTCACTATCGATCCCGCTCCCTATCAAGCCCAGGTTCAACAGGCACAGGCAAACCTGGCTGCCGTTGAGCAACGGCAGCGGCTGGCTGACCTGGAGCAGGCTCGTGGCCGCAAGCTGATCGATGCTAACGCGATCGCGCGTCGCGAGTTCGATACGCTGGATAACGGTGCACGCGAGGCTGCCGCCTTACTTAAGGGCGCGCGTGCGGCCTTGGCGACGGCTCAGCTCCAGCTCGATTACTCGCAGGTTCGCGCGCCAATCAGTGGTCGCATCTCTCGGGCAGAGATCACTGCCGGTAATGTGGTGGTTGCTGGAGGCGACTCGCTGCCGCTAACCCGGATCGTCTCCGACGAGAAGCTGTACGCGTCCTTCAACGTTGATGAAGAAAGCTATCTCCACTTGATAGCGCCTTCCTTGCGCGCCGGCCAGCAGCCCACCATCAGAGTCGGCCTTGCCGGCGACAACGCCTACCCTTATGCCGCCAGCATCGACTCCGTCGACAATCAAATGGATACCCGATCGGGCACCGTGCGGATCCGCGCACGCCTCAGCGAGGTAAGTCCGGAGATGCTGTCTGGCTTGCAGGCCCGGGTGCGCCTGCAGGGCGGTACATCCTATAACGCTGTTGTGGTGGACGATGCCTTGGTCGGCACCGATCAGGACCGTAAGTACGTCCTCATCGTCAACGGGGAGAACAAGGTCGAGCAACGCTACGTCGAGCTCGGCTCGCTGCAGGGCACGCAGCGCGTATTGCGTAGCGGCGTCGTCGCCGGTTCGAAAGTCATCGTTGATGGCGCGTACCACGCGCCTCCCGGCTCCACGGTATCGGCCGTTGCAGAAGCCGCGCCAGTCGCTGCCAGTGCCGTGGCCGGAGCGCGGTAATGAACATCTCGAAATTCTTTATCGACCGACCGATCTTCGCCTGTGTCTTGTCCGCCCTGATCCTGATTGGCGGTATCGTGACTGCGTTTCACATGCCTGTGTCAGAGTACCCACAGGTCATTCCGCCATCGGTCGTGGTTCACGCGCAGTATCCAGGCGCCAATGCCAAGACCATTGCGGAGACCGTTGCCGCGCCCCTCGAGCAGTCCATCAACGGCGTGGAAGACATGCTGTACATGGACTCCAAGGCGAGCGGCGATGGCCACCTCTATCTGACGGTCACCTTTCGCCTGGGCACCGACCCGAACAAGGCGCAACAGTTGGTGCAGACCCGGTTGTCGCAAGCTCAGCCGCGGCTTCCTGAAGATGTGCAGCGATTGGGCGTCACGGCGATCAAGAGCTCGCCCATCATCACAATCGCTGTGCACATGGTTTCGCCCAAGGGCAGCTTCGACAATAACTACATCAGCAACTACGCCGTCCTGCATGTGAAGGATCGGTTGGCGCGAATTCCGGGCGTAGGTGACGTCGTGCTCTGGGGACCCGGCGGGTATGCCATGCGTGTCTGGCTGAATCCGGCCGCCCTGGCAGAGCGCGGTTTGAGCGCGAGCGATGTCGCCGAGGCCATCCGACGCCAGAACATTCAAGCAGCAGTAGGTACGGTCGGTAGCGCGCCAACCTCGCCGGAGACAGCTTTCCAGCTAACCATTAACGCCGACGGACGATTGAAAACACCGGACGAGTTCCGCGGGATCGCGATCAAGTCTGACAACCATGGCGCAATCACCCGTCTGGGCGACGTGGCTCGGGTGGAGCTCGGCGCTGAGGACTACGGAATCCGTGCCACGTTGAACAATCAGCCGGCCATTGCGCTCGCTGTCCAGGAAGCACCGGGCGCGAACTCGCTGCAGATTTCCACTGAAGTCCACCAAGTCATGGAGGAACTCTCCAAGCAGTTTCCAAACGACCTGATATATCGCGTGGTCTATGAACCAAGCCGGGCAGTGCGGACAGGTATCGAGGCAGTTGTCACGACCTTGTTGGAGTCGGTGGCGCTGGTCGTGCTGGTGGTATTCCTGTTCCTGCAGACCTGGCGCGCATCGATCATTCCGCTACTCGCCGTACCTGTCTCGATTGTCGGTACGTTCTCGTTCCTGTATCTGGCAGGCTACTCGATCAATACGCTTTCACTCTTCGGCCTGGTCGTGGCCATCGGCATCGTGGTGGACGATGCCATCGTGGTTGTCGAGAACGTCGAGCGGAACATCGCGCGCGGCCTCAGTCCCCGTGAAGCAACCTATCAGGCCATGCGCGAGGTCAGTGGTCCGATCATCGCCATCGCGTTGACACTGTCCGCGGTGTTCCTGCCGCTTGCCTTCCTGAGCGGCCTGACGGGCGAGTTCTACAAGCAGTTCGCGGTAACCATCGCGATCTCTACGCTGATCTCCGCTGTGAACTCGTTGACACTTTCGCCGGCATTGTCAGCGCTGCTGTTGAAGGGGCACGACGACAAGCCGGATCCTGTGACGCGGCTGACGCAGGCGATGTTCGGCGGCTTCTTCGCGCGTTTCAATCGCTTCTTCGACCGATCCTCCGAGACGTATGGCGGCGGCGTCGGTGGCCTGCTGAAGCACAAGGGCGCCATGCTCGTTGTGTACGTCGGCCTGCTGGGTGTTACCTGGTGGCTGACCGATCATGTGCCGGGCGGCTTTGTCCCGGCGCAGGACAAGGAATACATCGTCAGCCTGGCGCAGCTGCCCGAAGGTTCAACGCTGGACCGCACCGAAGCAACGATGAACCAGATGAACCTCATCGCGCTCAAGCATCCGGCCGTGATGGGTACCTCAAGCTACAGCGGGCTGTCGATCAACGGCGTGACCAAGAGCCCAAGCACGGCGCTGACCTTCGTTCTGTTGAAGCCCTTCAAGGAGCGGCCGGGCATCTCCGCCGACCAGGTCACGGCTGACCTCAACCGCGAGTACGGCAAGATCGGTCATGCCTTCACGGCCGTTTTCCCGGCGCCGCCGGTGTATGGCTTGGGAACCCTGGGTGGCTTCAAGCTGCAGATCGAAGATCGTGCGGACCTTGGTTACGAGGCCCTGTACAAGGCCACCCAGGCCTTCATCAAGAAGGCGTCCGCTGCGCCGGAGCTGACCTCGCTCTTCTCGACGTATACGGTGAACGTTCCGCAGTTGAAGGTCGATATCGACCGCGAAAAGGCCCAGCAGATGGGCGTCAACACGCCAGCCATCTTCAGCACGCTGCAATCGTTTCTTGGCTCTTGCTACGTTAACGACTTCAACTTCCTCGGACGCGTGTACCAGGTGCGCATGCAGGCGGATGCACCTTATCGCGCGAATCCCACCGACATCGGACAGCTGCATGTCCGCAGTGAGTCGGGTCGGATGATCCCGCTCGCCTCGCTGATGTCCATCAAACATACCTATGGCCCTGATCAGGTCGCGCGCTACAACGGTTTCACCGCCGCCGATGTCAGCGGAAGTCCCGCGCCTGGTTATTCATCGGACCAGGCGATGGCGGCCGTCCAGCGCATTGCGGCAGAGACGCTGCCGCCGGGCATGAGCTTCGAATGGACCGACCTGACCTATCAGCAGATCATCGCTGGCAACAGCGCCGTGTGGATCCTGCCCCTGTGCGTGCTGTTGGTGTTCTTCGTGCTGGCGGCTCAGTACGAAAGCGTGACCCTGCCTCTGGCGATCATTCTCATCATCCCGATGAGCATCTTTTCCGCATTGCTCGGCGTTTGGCTCAGCCAAGGCGATAACAACATCTTCACCCAGATCGGGTTGATCGTGCTGGTCGGGCTGGCGTCGAAGAATGCGATTCTGATCGTCGAGTTTGCGCGCGAGTTGGAAATGGCGGGCATGTCCACGGTGAAGGCGGTGATCGAGGCGAGCAGGCTGCGCTTGCGACCGATCCTGATGACCTCCATGGCTTTTATCATGGGCGTGATTCCGCTAGTACTTTCGCACGGTGCGGGCGCGGAGATGCGCCACGCCATGGGCATCTCGGTGTTCTTCGGCATGATCGGCGTCACCGTGTTCGGGCTGTTCCTGACGCCGTTGTTTTACGTCGTCGTCAGGGCGCTCGGCGGGGGCAAGCCGCTGCATTCGGCCTCACATCACGATGCGCCGACGATCGTCCCGCATAGCGCGGGCTCGAGCGACGCAGAAGGTGAGGTATGAATACGACTCTCACTGAAAGGCAGGGCATTCGCGGTACGGTCGGATGCACGCTCGCCATGGCGCTTGCTGCGCTGCTGTCTTCGTGTTCGCTCGCGCCGGTCGAGAAACGCCCATCATGGGACGTCCCTGGGCAATTCGTGGAGCTGCAGGACCTTGCGATCTCCAAAGAGGTCCCGACTGAGGCGCTCGGTCGATGGAAGCCGGCCGAACCCGGGGATACCCAATCGCCTTCCCCCTGGTGGGGCGCCTTCGGCGACCCTGTTCTGGTTCGGTTGGAAGAGGATGCGCTCAAAGCCAATCCCGATGTGGCTATCGCGATGGCGAGGCTTGAGCAGGCCCGTGCCCTCACCCGGAGCGCTGTGTCCGAACGTATTCCCGATGTGGACGTGGGGTTCGGTCCGACGCGGCAGCGCACGTCCGGTGCCGCCAATGGCAAAGGCGACGGCGTGCCTGGCACGACGCAGACACTGTGGCGGGTCCAGGTCCAGGCCGCCTATGAGGTAGACATCTTCGGTCGGGTTTCGTCGGGGGTGGCTGCGGCGCGCGGTGATGAAGCCCAGCAACGCGCACTCACGCATCAGATGCTTCTTATGGTTCAGGCCGACGTCGCGACGACGTATTTCAGCCTGCGTCAGCTAGACGAAGAACGGCGCCTGCTGTCGGAGACGGTGCGCTTGCGGAAAGGTGGACTGAACGTGCTAGAGCGAAAGCTCAGTGCGGGCGACGTCGCACAGGCGCTGCGCGACCAAGCAGAGACGGAGCTGTACACCACCCGGGCCGAGCAGGCCGCGAAGGAGCGGCAATACGCCGTGACCGCCCACGCATTAGCCGTGCTGCTGGGCAGGGCGCCTGAAGGGTTTGCGTTGGAACCGAGCGGGCCGAAGAAAGTAGATATCCGGCTTCCGGCAGGCATGCCATCCAGCCTGCTGGAGCGTAGGCCAGACATCGCCGCTGCGGAGCGGGCAATGGCGGCGGAGAATGCGCGCATCGGCGTTGCGCGGGCAGCCTTCTTTCCGTCCTTGTCACTGACCGCGGCCCTGGGGCACGAGTCGCAGGAACTCAACAATCTCGGCAACTGGTCGCAGCGTACCTTCCTTTTAGGCCCCTTGGTGGGGACGATGCTAAACCTGCCGATTCTGGACGGCGGAAAACGTAAGGCGGACGTTGCCCGCGCACACGCACGCTACGAGGAACGGGTGGCGGCGTATCGGAAGACGGTCCTTCGGGCCTTCCGCGAAGTGGAAGACGCCCTCGTCTCGATACGTACATTCGACGAACGTATCGTCTACCTGGGTCGGGCGGAGGATGCGTCCTCGCGAGTTGTGGTGGCGACGAATGCCCGCTTCGACGAGGGCGATGTCGACTACCTGGCGGTAGTCGACGCGGAACGCACGCTACTGCGCAGCAGCCAATCGCTCATCCAGACCGAAGGCGAGCGTGCGCGAGCGACGGTCGATCTGGTGCGTGCGCTCGGAGGCGGGTGGCAGGAACCCGACCTCCGTGATTCCCAAGCCGCGCGTTGAGTCGGAAAAGMTGCATCCATCCCACTCTCATCACTTCCACCTGGAGATATCCGATGTCCACGTCGGACCTGTTCAAACCGCTATCGCTTTTGCACGGCCCGGCCATGCGCAATCGCTTCATGTTGGCGCCACTCACCAATCAGCAGAGCGAGCACGAAGGCTTCGCCTCTGAATTCGACCTGGAGTGGATGGCCCAGATAGCGCGCGGTGGCTATGGCCTCGTGCAGACCTGTGCGACCACGGTCGAACGTGGTGGCATCGCCTTCGGGCGGCAGCTGGGCATCCATAGCGACGCCCAGTTAGAGGGCCTGACACGCATGGCAACGTCCATTCGCGAAGGCGGTGGCCTCTCTGCGGTGCAGCTGCACCATGCCGGCCATCGTGCAAATCCCCAACTGGGCGGCATTCCGGCGCCCGCATCATGTCGAACGCTGCCCGGAATCAGGGCGTTGGCCACCGAGGAGGTTGAACGAATTCGCGACAGTTTCATCGCCGCCGCTAGGCGAGCCGAACTGGCAGGGTTCGATGGTGTAGCGGTGCACGGTGCGTTCGGGTGGATCCTGTCGGAGTTCATGTCGCCATTTCTTAACGATCGCACGGACAAGTATGGCGGCACGGTCGAAAATCGGGCGCGACTGACCATCGAGGTTATCGAGGGCATTCGGCGAGTCTGCAGGCCGGATTTTCAGATCGGGTGGCGCCTGTCGATCGAGCGTTACGGGCTGCGGCTCGAGGAGCTGCGCGACATCACTGCCGACATCCTCGACCGGGAGCTGATCGACTACCTCGACCTTGCGCTGTGGGATTCCGCTCAGGTCGTTCAGGAGGGCGCATTCAAGGGCCAGTCCATGCTTGGCGTGTTCACCCATCTCCCGCGTAAAGGCGTGCGGTTGGGTGTGGCAGGGAAAATCATGGGCGCACGGCGCGCTGCCGAGCTCCTGCAGCGTGGCTGCGACTTCGTGTTGATCGGCCGCGCCGGCATTCTTCAGCGCGACTTCCCACGCCAGGTGGAGCAGGACCCGTTCTATGAGAGCCCGCAACTTCCGGTGACTGCACAGTATTTACGGAATGGCGGTCTGAGCGAGCGCTTCATTAATCATATGCGCGGGTGGCCAGCATTCGTCTACCCGGGCAGCCTGTGATACGCGCAGGTGGCGAGTCCAACAGACGCGACGGAAGGAGTAAACGATGAGCCACACATTTGCCGACAGCCAACCGGTCGGTTACACACCGGACAAGGTTTGGCGCCCCAAAACCGACCACGGTGGCCAGTTCGCCAGCATTAACCGCCCCGAATCGGGGGCGCGTTTCGAACTGGCTTTACCGGTCGGCAACCACTCGCTACAGCTCTATTCGCAGGGAACGCCGAACGGGCAGAAGGTCACCATCCTGCTCGAGGAACTGCTTGCGGCAGGACATGCCGGTGCCGAGTACGACGCGTGGCTGATCGACATCTTTAAGGGCGATCAGTTCGGTAGCGGTTTCGTAGAGGTCAATCCCAACTCGAAGATTCCCGCGCTGGTGGACCACACCACCGATCCGGCGACACGCGTCTTTGAGAGTGGATCCATCCTCGTCTACCTTGCCGAGAAGTTCGGGGCGTTCCTACCTACGTCCGGTATCGCACGAACCGAAACGTTCAACTGGCTCATGTGGCAGATGGGGACGGCGCCGTTTGTGGGTGGCGGACTTGGCCATTTCTACGCCTATGCGCCGATCAAGATTGAATACGCGATCGATCGTTACGCCATGGAAACCAAACGCCAGTTGCACGTGTTGAATACGCACCTTGCATCGCATGAGTTCCTCGCCGGCGACCAGTACACGATCGCCGACATGGCGGTATGGCCGTGGCATCCCGGCAGTCTGTACGGCGTTTACAACACGCACGAGTTCCTCGCCGTGGAGCAATACACCCACCTGCTGCGTTGGTACAAGACGATCGCCGCACGCCGTGCCGTTTCGCGCGGTCGAATCGTCAACCGCACGAATGGGGAGCCCGGGGAGTTCTTGCGCGAAAGGCACGACGCAACGGATTTCGAGTTACTGACACGATAGGAGATTTTCTTGAAACTGTACTACTCACCTGGTTCCTGTGGCCTGGCCTCACAGATTGCATTGCGCGAAGCAGGGCAGGCTTTCCAGCTGGTCAAGGTCGACTTTGGCACCAAGACGACGGCGGAAGGCGATTACTTCGAGGTCACTCCGAAGGGCTTCGTACCCGCGCTGAAGCTGGCCGATGGTGACGTCCTCACGGAAAGCGCGGTGATCCTGCAATGGATCGCCGACAGCTACCCGGCGCGGCGATTACTACCAGCGTACGGAAGCCGAGAGCGGTACCGGGCGCTGGAATGGGTGAATTATGTGGCGACCGATCTGCATCGGGGCATGGCGCTGATGTTTTCTCCTCTCATCGATGCAGTGTCAAAGGTTCGCTTCGCCGAAGGCAGCCTGGCCAGCAAGTTCGAGTACATCGATGCACACCTTTTACACAAGGAATACGTGCTAGGTCCCGATTTCTCAGTGGCGGACGCATACCTTTACAACGTGTTGTGCTGGCCGCCGCGTGTGAACGTGGATATCTCAGCCTACGCGTCTATCCAGAGGTTCATGGCACGCATGGAGCAGCGTCCTAGCGTGCGTGCATCCCGCGAAGCAGAGGGCCTGGGCGACAGGTAACGACAGGTAAGCAGGCTTCGTAGGTGGTCCGGCCGTTGGCCTGACTGTAACCCTCTCGGCCACCATATGGTGGCCGAACTCTCAGCAAAAGAAGAGGGCCGCATTGCTGATGAAGGAATGGAGGCCGGAACGACAGCCACCCAAAGGTACACGACCCGGTGTCAGGCCATCGAACGGAAGGGCGTTAGGCCTCCGCCTGAAGTCATGAGTCTGACGAACTAGCTGGGCCGAAGCCCAGTATGCGAGTCACCGGCGTGTAGCCCATACGCTCATAAACAGGGTAGCCCGCTTGCGTCGCATGTAGGCAGGTCTTCCGGTGGCCGGTTGCCTCGCTTGCAACC
The DNA here is from genome assembly GCF_056406135.1 of Luteibacter sp. P1_D3. Lineage (NCBI taxonomy): Bacteria > Pseudomonadati > Pseudomonadota > Gammaproteobacteria > Lysobacterales > Rhodanobacteraceae > Luteibacter > Luteibacter sp. P1_D3. The sequence goes on from NZ_JBFUAT010000018.1 coordinate 70,769, forward strand.
CTCAACGCGTGCCGTACAGTTGCTTCTGCGAATCCGCGGCGCTGCGCCTCCGGCCGCGTGGCCACGAGTCCGACATAAAGCACGTCGTCGATTTCCACAACTGACGCTGTCGCTACGGCAGTGTCACCTAGATAGGCGAGATAGCAATAGGCACTCTTCTTCCACAGCGTCGCACCATCGAGTCCATCTCGCATCAGCTCTACGGGTAAGCTGTAAGCCTCGCTGTTTATATCAGCACATTCGTAGAATCCGCTCTCGTCGGTGACGCGAGCGAAGCGAAGCCCAGCAGGTCTCGAGCCTTCTTCGAAGGCGGCCAGATCGCCGATCATGCCAATCGTTTCGATCATTGATACGAGGCCGGCTTCTTCCAGGGCAGCGTCGAATGCTCCGWGAACCTCGTTATCGAGATAGTCTTCCGATATGAAGAACAGTCCTGGGTCGGTCTTCGATCGCATGTAATCTGCCGCCACGTGCAATCGTCGATTCAGCATCGAGCGATCGGTGACGGGCTCGGAAAGGAAGATCAGGTTGAAGAAAACGGCGGAGCTACCTGCCCAATACGTCCTCATCCCATCCTTCTCCCAGGCATCGGCCCCGGGTCTGCCCGCCACGAGCAGCTTTCCAAAGGCTATGAATTGTTCGTTCAGTAGGACCGGGTCACGTTCGAACATGGATGAGCTCCGCATGCATAGTGGGTGGAGGTAAACAGGTGTGTCAGCGTCGCGGAACGGCAGCCGTGGGCCGGTTCCGCTGCCTGACGACGAATAGCCAATAGCCACCCAGGCCTAAGGCGAGCCAGCTGAGTCCAAGCAACCATGCGTCCGGCTCCATGTAGTACAGGACATACGCAAGGATGCAGAAGCCGATGGCTGGACACGCCAAGTGTTTGGCGTACGCGCGCGAGCGCTTGCGAATGATGAAGTGCACTACCACGGTGACATGAAGGATCAGAAATCCCGTGAGTGCCCCAAAATTGACCAGGATGCCGATGAGGTCAAAATGATTGAGAAACGCCATGGCAACGGCGACCGACACGGCCGATACGAAGAGCAGGCTTTTGTAGGGGGTTTTAAACTTCGGATGCACGGCAGACATGAAGGCCGGCATTCTTCCCTCACGGGCCATCGCATAGAGCAAGCGAGAGATGGAAGCCTGTACAACACTCGCCGACGAAAGACCGAATGTCACGGCACAGATGAACGCGGTGACGATGCTGAAGGTCTTGCCGCCCGCTATGGCAATAATCTCGTAAAAGGCAGTATCCGGCGAGGCGAACGCCATGCCATTGGCAAGGTCGGCCGCGATCCAAGTCTGTACGACGAACAGGACAGCCGCGAGAGCCAGCGAGATAAGGGTGGCGCGGCCAATAAGTCGCTTGCTGTCACCCTTCGTTTCCTCAGCGAGCGTTGAAATCGCGTCGAACCCGAGAAACGACAACGCTGACAATGAAACAGCCGAGAACACCAGGCCGATGCTGAAGACATGCGCTTGATACAGCGGCTTCAAGGTCAGATGACCCGCGCCTGCACCGTGGTTCAGAGCGTAAAGACCCAGGACGATGAAGGCGGCAAGAATGGCAAGCTGCACGACAACGATCAGCTTGTTGACCACAGCGGTGATCTGTACGCCGATATAGTTGATGACGGTCCCTGCACTGATGAATGCCAAAACCATTGCCCAGCGTGGCAAGGCTGGCACTATCTCATGAAGTGCATTCGCAGCTGCCAGATACACTGCGGCAGGCAGCAGGATGTAATCGAGAACGAGCATCCATCCCGCGATGAATCCCGTTTTTTCTCCGATGGCGCGTCGGGCATACGCGAATACGGATCCGGCAAGTGGGAAATCTGCGGACAAGAGCTTATAGCTGTAGGCAGTAAAGAACATCGCGATCGCACCTACCACATAGGCAAGAACGACCATGCCTTTCGCCGTGCTGCTGACGTAGCCATAGAAGGCGAAGGGAGCTATAGGACCGATGAATACCAGCCCGTAGATAATGAGGTCGGCGAGTGAAAGCGATCGCTTGAGTTCAGAAGGCGGCGATGTCAAATCGCCCGCGGGGGTTTCTGCAGGCTCGAAATCTCTATACGACATGGGGTACTCGGGTACCCGCCGAAGCGCTGCGCTACAAAGGTGCGATGTTCGAATTCCTTGAGCGCTTTGCCGAGATCCACCGGATGCGATGGCGGGGAACGAGTCGCTGATAGAACTCGAGGCGATCTCATTTCCGACGCTTCGATAGCGTCGTAACAGCATCGGTGAGTAACAGTACGAGCATTGATCCGACTGTCGCGATCGAACACGGATAGCAGCGTATACGAAGCCTCCCTCGCGCGACGTCGCAACATTTGCTAATGCTGGTAGGTTGATGGGGCGCCCATGGTTGACCCTGGCTGTCGACGTGGCCACGCGCTGCGTTGTCGGGTGGTATCTAACCGAACGGGCGCCTTCGTCAGTCTCAGTAGCGATGTGCGTTGCCCACATGATGTGCCCGAAGCCAGAGAATGCGGTGGAAGGCGGATTGTGGCCGATGTATGGCCGTCCCGACTGCATTTTGGTGGACAACGGCAGCGACCTTACATCGCAGGCCTTTCAGCGAGGGTGCTCGCAGCATGGCATCGAACTTCGGTGGCGCCCCCCCGGTCAGCCTCATTACGGCGGCCACATCGAGCGGTTGATGGGTACCGTGATGACCGAAGTCCACGAGCTTCCCGGTACGACGTTTAGTCGCTCAAAGCAGCGGGGAGACTACGCCAGCGAAAAACGCGCATGCTTGACACTTGCGGACTTACGGGAGTGGTTGATCGAACGTATCTGTCGCGGATAGACGCAGCCCGCCACCCAAGCTAACTCCCGCCGCTCTCAAGTGACTTCAGCAACCGATCTTTTTCGCGTGCCGGGAGGCGTTCAAAAATAACGATCAAACTGGCGAGCTTCTCGTCCAAGGCGAACAGGAATGCAGCCGGAACGTTGAGCTCGTCTGCCAAGCGCTGCACCGTCGTCAAATCTGGCTGATGTACACCGAGTTCGTAGCGGTTGATACGGGTACTCGCCACGAAGCGATCCAAGCCGGCACGGATGCCAAGCTCTTTTTGAGAAAGCTGTTTGGCTTCTCGCGCTTCCTTCAAGCGGCGCTGAAAGACTAATCGAAGGTCTCGTTGCGGATCCAAGGGGCGTGTTCGCAGGCTACGAAGGGCCTACGAGATTCGTAACTTGGGCGCCAGCTAGATACTACGAGTTTCGTAGCTTGGCTCTTAATGAGTGTCCCGCGAGTAGCTAGGCGCGCCAGACGCTCTACTCGTCGGACAGATGGGGCCAGCTGCACTGGCAGCATGAACTCCGACGATTCCATGAAATTAATGGTCCTCGCAGTGGGCAAGAAGTGCATTCCCGGTCAGGCGGGAGCCGCATCAACCATTCGAACGTCGGCCTGGCGGGTGAACAGTCACGGCGATGCTCCATGAGGCTCATCCTGGGACAACATTCGCCTTCACAGGGGGTTTCTCATTCCACCAAGTTAGAGCGGTTCGAACCCGAGGGCATCGAGTTCGTCGGCAACGCGCAATATGCCTGCCCCGTAACCGGGCAACGGTGCTGTACCCACCGGGCCAAGGATGACAACGAGGTGCGCGGCGGCAAGAGCCAAGTCGACGTAACCGGCATCATCGGCCTTCGCTGCAATCAGCTGGGCTCGAAAGCGGGCTTCGTCCATATCCATCTCCAGGGCGGCATCACCCATGGCGGCCGCCTCGCGGACAAGGACGGCGACATCAAGGATGTAGTTTTCGCGGGAATCCATGCGGCGAGTATATCGGCCGTGCCATTGGTCCRCTTCTGCAAGCGCTCAACGACGAATGCTGGAAAGTGCCGCCGAACTGTACCAACCCTGTTACAGGCTTTTCGACCGCGCAAAGTCGGCCTACAGTGGATGGCCGGCCGTCCAACGGCCGCACGGTGCCACGCTCGTGCTTATTCGACCAAGGTCCGCATCCACCGCCCAGCCCGCTGTCGTCGCGGCTTACATGCGCATGTCGACGGACATGCAGCGCTATTCCCTGGAAAATCAGAGGAGCGCCATCAACGCCTATGCCACCCAGCACGGCATGAAGATTGTGCGCGTGTACCAAGACGCAGGACGCAGTGGGTTAACCATAGAGCGGCGCCCAGGCCTTACTGCATTGTTGGATGACATTAGGGGCGGGAACGCTGGATTTGATGGCGTGCTGGTGCTCGACGTGACCAGATGGGGCAGGTTCCAGAACACCGACGAAGGCGCCTTTCACGAATTCTTGTGCTGGCGGTCCGGTGTGCAGGTCATCTACGTGGGCGAGCCTTTCGAGAATGACCTCAGTCCGTTCTCCATGGTGTTCAAGGGCCTGAAAAGAGCGATGGCGGCTGAGTACAGCCGTGAACTGTCGGCGAAGACTTCGGCCGGACAGCGGCGGCTTGCAATGCTCGGTTACAGGCAGGGTGCCATTGCCGGTTATGGCCTTCGAAGATTGCTCATCAGCGGAGACGGCGAAGAAAAATTTCTTCTCAAAGATGGCGAACACAAGAGCGTGCACACGGACCGCGTCATTCTCGTGCCTGGTCCGCCAGACGAAGTGAAGCGGGTACGTTGGATGTTCCAGCAGTACATCAATGGACGTGGCTGCACGGAGATTGCGCGCCTCCTCAACGAGAAAGGAGTTCTGACACACCGGGGAAAGCCTTGGGTGTACAGCACGGTCCGCACTGTTCTGGATGGAGAGAAGTACATGGGTGATGCTGTGTACTGCCGGTCGAGCAAGAAGCTTGCGGGGAGGCTAGTCCACAACCCGGAAGTCGATTGGATTCGCCAGGACGGGGCGTATGAAGCGGTGGTTTCGAAAAATCTCTTCGAGGCAGTGAGGGCGCGACGGGTGCAATCCCGCGAGCACGTGACCAACGCCACCTTGCTGGATGGCGTCCGGGCGCTTCTGAAAAAAGAAGGTCGCTTGACTGCACCCCTCCTCGACGCAGCCCCTGGGCTGATGTCGAGCCATGGCATCGCTTGCCGGTTCGGCGGTTTAACTGCCCTGTACAAGGCAGTCGGTTTTACCCCGGGCCAACACGCCAGATATGCCGAAATTCGCTCCTGGCTCACGCGCTGGCGCGAAAGCCTGACGTCCTTTGCAGCTGAGCAACTGGAGGACGACGGTTCAATTGTGGAACGGAACGGATTGCGGCTGAATGTGGACGGGGCCTGGACCCTGTCATTCATGGTGGTCCACGGGTCCCGACCAGCGGGGGCCAGCCAGCAGTGGTTCAACCACCGCAGGCCCGAAGACACCGACATCGTGGTTTTCGCACGCAGTGTCTATGGCGAGCCAGGGCCTATGGATTACTTCGTGCTGCCGAGTGTCTTGTTTCCGACTTGGCCGAAGTGCTTTTACATGCGAAATGGCCCCTTGGTCGAAGGTTGCAGGTATACCTCACTGGCCGTTCTGAACGACCTCGCCAGGCTATCCCGGATGGAGACACAACTGTGTGGGTGACCCGCTCAGAACGGGAGTGGATCCGGCGGCGCGATGCCGAAACCTTGGCGGTTGAGGCGGGCAGGTCGGAGGCCCGGTTCCACGATGTGACGAAGGCCCTAAGCACCCTGTTAGGTGACACGCGAGCTACCGACATGCTCAAGCGACACGGTATCCGACGGATATCGATAGGACGCTCCTCAAGACTTCCGGAGAACGGGAGAGCGGAAGGCTTGGCGGTGCTCGAAGGGGTGGTCCTTGCCGGGATTGTTACAAAGGTCTTGGCCGACGGCGAGCTCACCCGGTGGCTGTCCTGCCATCACCCAAAAGAGCTCGCGGCCCTGCATGCAGCGTGCAGTCGAGAACGCTAGCCGCAGCCAAGTGCGTACAGATTATCGCAACCACGCAACCACGCAATCACCGTTCGTCTTTGAGCACGAGTTAGACCGTTCGCTGGCCCTCCTATCGTCGAGGCTGCGCACACAGACGATGTATATCAAGTCCTCTAGAAATCTCACGCAGAGCGACGCCAGCGAGGCAGACTTGACCTAGCCGCCAGAGATTTCTTTGCTGGCCGCGCGCTCAAGCGTTTGTGCCGGTTGGCGAACCAGGTGAAGTGCCTGCTGTACGGCCGGGCTGCTTGCCGATTCTGTGGCCCACACGTCTCACCCGGCGATCCTCTCACCACGGGCAATGGGGCATGCCAGAATGCCGCCTCCTTCAACGCGCAGGAGTGCAACCATGACTGACCACAATGCTGGCAATGCGACAATCGAGGCCGACGACGGCAAGGACGAACTGGCAGAAGCGCTCGACAAGCTGGTACCGGAAGAACGGCAGGCCCAGATGGACCGCCTGTTTGCCGGCGATTACCTCCTGACAGAGTTCGTGGAACTCGCAAACATAGGGTTGGGCATTCCAATCACCTTGTCAGTGGGCGGTCAGCTCATCACAGGTCAGCTGTCGTCGCTACAGGTGTATTTCGATCACGCGGTTAAGCTGATGGGGGCCGTCGAGGACAAGAAGCTTGCCGAGTCTCTGGTTGCATGCATCGAAGCCAAACGTCCTGATCCCGATAAGCCGAAGCGAGTACCCGGCATGCCACCCGCCTTTATCCACCTGGTCGACGCAAGGTACGTCTCGGAAGCGGGCGATTACATTCCGAGCCGCGACGCCAAGGCCCTCATCTGGCGTGGCAAGGTGGCCAGCGTCGACGGCTTCTCGATCGGTCAGTTCGTGCCAGTTGAATGACGGGAGACAGGACCCGAATCCGAATAAAACTGGCGGGGTGCTTCACGGCGCAACGGGGGGTCACGAGGGGATGCGCCTAAAAAGGATGCCTCGTAAACAGCTCGGTTGAGCCATTGTGTACCTGACTCGAGATCATGCRCGGTCGCGCTTGTAGTACCGATCGATAGTCGCCGGCAGCTCGTTGGCGCGTGTTCGAAGCGCGTCGATGAGCGGCGCCACGCTGACGATCCTCGTCGCGAACTTCTCGTCGGTAAGGACGCCGTCGGCGTGCATGCGACGCCAACCATCCACCTGTTGCTTGAAGTTCGCCATCAAGATGAGGTACTGGGCGATCTGCTCCGCCACCGGCGTCGGGAAGCGACCCACGGTCTTCGATGCTTCTCGGGTGATCGGGGCGTAGTCCGGAGGAAGCTCGATGTATCGCATGTTTTCGAGCCGATCCTCCTGACTGATTCCTTCGTTCATCTTAATGGAGAGATCAAGGGCATGCAGCGCTGCTCGTACTTCTGCACCGACCGACAACGCTAAGCGACGCGTGTCTTCCGCGTCTTTGCGCCGATCGTTTTGTGCGCTCACCAGATACGTGACGAAGCCGCCAACGAGCACGCCGCCGAGAGCTTGAATCGTCGGCATCAATGCACTGAGCGAAGATGTCTCGGCAGCGGCGCCGGCAGCAAGAGAGACGAAACTATCGAGCCACATCGCGATCTCTCTCCTTGATAAAAACGGACCAACGTAGGCCAATCCAAACCGTTCCATACCTATAAACGAAAAAGCCGCCTAGGTAATTTAAGCACTTAGCAGGCCGTATCCGTGGAGATGGCGGGAGTCGAACCTGCGTCCAGGCCCGGCAGACCAGATAGTTACGTCACATGCTGACCAAGACCGGACCAATAGGCTAAGCGGCGTCAGAGACCTTGTGCCCGGTCACGGTTAGTAGGAGCGCCGGGTTACCGACCAGTTGCCCAACGCCCTTCAGCCCGCCTTTGCCATCGAACTCGCCATTGAACTCAAGTTCGAAATCAACCTGGCCAGGGAATACGTTCTGGACGGCTGGATTCCATCGCGAGACGTGAATCCGGCCAGAGCACTTCGCTTCGACCGCACGAAGGGGGCCACGGTAAACAAAGCCGTGGTCGCCACCGTTGATCGTGTCGCCCTTGATCGTGACGAGTCCACCGCCGAATCCCGTGCTTGGGTTGCTTGGCGCGCTGAACTCGATCTTATAAATACCGTCATGCATGCTGATTCCCTCCTGTGATGACCCGGAGCGGTCGGAAGGCTTCCTGACCGCAGGCGGCGGCAGGTTACTCCCCGGGGCAGCTTCAGTCTGTAGGATTTTCCCTACAGCGTTTCGGCATGCGCGGCCTGGGCGGATGTCCACCGCAGCTACGTGGCGGGTTACACCGACAACATGCCGCGGATCTTCGCCAGCAACGTCCTGCATGGCGCACACCAGATTGCCCGCGCCCGGTATGGATACCAGATGGAGGACTCGATGGAGCACATGCGGGCGACGGTGGAGGGTAACCGGCCACTGATGGGTGTCGGTCAGGCCCGCACACGCCGATGCGTTGGTCGGCGAGCTGGCCAAGCAAAAGTCACCAGGGCAGGGTGATTAGGGGGGGGTATCGAGGGTGTAGGCCTGGGATGGACTGCCCGCGCCACCTGATTGTTCTGCACCATGCGTGTTCCGGCCGTTTTATCGAAGCGGCTGGGAACGGCGCATGGCGCCCCAGTCCCTTATCAGACCCTGAGATAGGTCAACGCCCGGTCGAGCGCCTCAGAAAACGCCAGAACACCCAATGCATAGCCTGGCTTGGGTGGATTGCCAGGCTCACCGAGGAGGCGGACGACCTCGGCGGCTGTCGAGTGCACGTCACGCAGGTGCGACCCGACCGCATGTCTTGCGATGATGTGGGCCCGGAAACGGGCTTCGGACAGGTCGCCAGCAAGCAACGATTCACTCAAGGCCACCCCGTCGACAACAAGGGCCGCGACATTCGGAACTGCTTCCCCGTCAGACATTGAATGGGCCCCCAGCAATTGGCAATTGGAAGCGTCCCGTTCACCCGTTGCGCGAGTGGAGGTCGCTCGATTGGGCTACGGCCGCCATTGACTTCTGGGAGCGGTGCCTTAGTGAGGCTGAAAGAGTCGTTCTTTAAAATATCGAAGTCGAGACGCTAATCAAGCGCCATGCGGGCCTGACCTTCGCCTCCACCGTTTCTGCCACGCGCGCTTGGCTGCTGTAATCCGCGCTCATCCCTTCTCCAACTGAGTGACCTGATGAATAGGAGGGGCCGCCCGCTGATGTCCATTACCGTTCGTGCCCACCTTTGACGGGCAGTTGGGTAGTTCCTGCAGACGCTTACCGTTTGGACGTCCGCTGCATGAATCCGCCGATAAGGTCCATAAGCGCGTCTTCGATCTCCGCTTTCGGTGGCGGGTTCTCACTCAGCGCATAGTTCCGGAGCACCCCGGCAATAGCGTAAGTCTGCACGAAAGCCTGTGCCGGCGTCAGTGGCTGCGGTTCCTCCCCAGGAAGGGCCACGCCTTGTGAGGTCATGGTGGTCATCACCTGTGCATACATCGGCGCGAGTCCCTGGCCGGTTGTCCGGCTCATGGTGTGCGCGATGAGTTGGCGGTGCACGCGGTTACGTCCGCCGTAAGAGCCCACGACGGCGCTCACGATACGGCGCAGACGCTCGCCGCCTTCCATGGGCGCCTCGGTATTCACCGATGCCATCACTTTCCCTGCCATATCCCCGAGCTCGCGTTCGACGAGTGCATCCAGCAGCGACTCCTTGTCTCCGAAATACTGGTAGAGCGTACCGATGCTGACGCCGGCGCGTTCAGCCACCGCGTTGGTGGTCAGGGTGCGCACATCGCCCTCATCGAGCAGCCGCATGGCAGCCTCAAACATGAGTTCGATCTTCAGTTGCGATCTCGCTTGACGCGGTAATCGCCTCGCAGGCGACTGTATTTCCTGCGTTTTCTTCTTCATCGAAGGTTCCTGCGAACGCGAGTTTTCGAACATGAGTGTTACTCATATTCTCTCGTTTCCCCCGGCGAGTGCAAGGCACGCGCCCACTCCGTGACCTTGCCCGGCGCCAGCCGAGCAACGAGGCACGGCGCCGGGCCACTCCCACGGATACGACGATGAAGACGAAGAAAACCTCCCCCCGGCAACGCCCGCTGGCGGCCGCCCTGCAGTGCGCTCTCCTGAGCGCCGCACTGATGCCGTCCTTTGCGATGGCGCAGACGGTGCCCGGTGGCAACAACTCGCCGCTCAACTACACGAACACCGGCAACACCCCGCCCGACCAGACCCTGATCAACCAACCCGGCCCTGCCGGTGGCGACGGCGCGGCTTACACGATCGAGCTGCAGCCTGTGCAGGACGTGCGAGGCGGTTCACTCCAGGCGCTGTTCAACGTGAGTAGCACAGGCGGCAATGGCGGCGCCGGTGGCCCGTCGGATGTCGGCTACGGCCCCAATGGCCCGCAAGGCGGCACAGGTGGCGCAGGTGGCGCCCTGGGCTTCACGGTCGATGCGCCGTCGCCGAACTATTCCGCGATCGAGAACTACGCTACAGGTGGCTACGGGATTTCGCTGGCCAGCCAGGGTGGCAATGCCGGCTCCGGCTCGGATGCCCAGAACAATGGCAACGGTGGCATTGGTGGCACGGGTGGCGCCGGCGGAAAGGTGGTCTTCAACCTCAATGGAAATGCCAGCTACCCAGCCTCACTGAATTTCATCGAGGCCACGGGTGCGGGAGTGAACCTGTATTCGGGTGGTGGTCGCGGTGGTGACAGCGGCGAAACCCAGGGAGGCATCGGTGGGCCGAACGTCACCGGACGCAAGGGTGGCTCGGGCGGAGACGGCGGCGAGGTCGACGCGAACCTCAACGGCAACCTCAACGGTTATGACGGCGGTTCGGGCCTCGTGGCCGTAAGCATGGGCGGTGACGGTGGTACGGGTGGCACCGCGGAACAGAACACCGGGAAGGCAACAGGTGCCGATGGCGGCGACGCCGGCAATGGCGGCGTCATCAACATCAACCTACTCGGTGGCGCCGTAGCCGCCGCAGGTCCGGCTACGGCGGGAACCGGCAAACAAGAAACCTTCGATAGCGGGAGCGATCCCAACCAAACCGTGCCACTCGATACCTCGGTCACCGCGGGCGGCATCCTGGCCATGAGTCAGGGCGGCCTCGGCGGCGTGGCGGGTACCGTCGACGGTGCCGTAACGGATGCCGGCAACGGGGCAGCGGGCGGAACGGGCGGTACCGTCACGCTCGACCTTCAGGGCTCGAGCCTGCCGGCGTTGAACAACAACGCCATTCTCAGCACGACCGGGTACAACACCTTCGGCGCCATGGCGCTGTCGGCAGGCGGCAACGGCGGCACTGGCAACTCCGGTTCCGGCGTGTACTTCCGCAAGGGCGGTGCGGGCGGCACCGGTGGCGACGGCGGCGGCGCCTTTATCAACGTTGCCAATGACACCACCACGCCTTACGCCAAGATCGTCACGGCCGGCGACGATGCCGATGCGTTGGTGGCGATGAGCGTCGGTGGCGGTGGTGGTTACTCGGGCGACCTCAACGACAGCGGCGGCGGCGGCGTCTTCTCCGTGTACATCGGCGGCGAAGGTGGAAATGGTGGCGACGGCGGCAACGCCAAAGTCAACAACGGTTACTACGACGCACAGGGATTCTTCCACCCGGGCGATGTCATTGCCACCACCGGCACCTTCTCCCGCGGCATAGTCGCCCAGAGCGTCGGCGGCGGTGGTGGTCGAGGCGGCGATGCGACAAACACGGCGCTGGGTTCGGCCGTGACCATCGGTGGTTCCGGTGGCAACGGCGGCGTTGGCGGCCTTGCCCAGGCTTTCAATTACGGACTCATCGATACGTCGGGGCAGCATTCGTCCGGCATCTTTTCGCAGAGCGTTGGCGGTGGTGGTGGCGCCGGTGGCGGCGCATTATCACGCGCGATCGGCGCGCAGATCGCCGTGTCGATTGCGGTCGGCGGCGACGGCGGCAAGGGTGGTGATGCCACCGAAGCCGACGCATACAACATTGGCCAGGTACAGACATCGGGAGGCAATGCGCATGGCATTTTCGCGCAGGCGGTTGGTGGTGGCGGTGGCCTCGGTGGTACGGCGGCGGCACAGAACTACAACACGAGCATTCCGGACGAACCGAGCATCACGTTGACCACCAGCGTGGGTGGCAAGGGTGGTGCTGGGGGCGACGGCGGACTCATCAACGTCATGAACTCGGGCCTTCTGCAGACGCAAGGCCAGGATGCCTACGGTGTGTTCGCACAGAGCGTCGGTGGCGGGGGTGGCGCCGGCGGCGATGCCACGGCGACCAGCATGGCCTATCAGCAAGCAAAGCTCGCCGTGAGTACATCGATAGGTGGCTCGGGCGGTGCTGGCGGTGACGGCGGCCAGGTGAATGTCTGGAGCAGCGGCCTCATCACCACGGCCGCGGACAAGGGCATCGGCATCTTCGCGCAAAGCGTGGGCGGTGGCGGCGGCACCGGTGGTGTCGGCACCACCGACCAGGGCGGCTTGTATTCTGCCGGCAACTACAGCACCCAGTTGTCGGTCGCCGTGGGCGGACAGGGTGGCGCCGCCGGTCAGGGCGGCGACGTACTCGTCAATAACTACATCAGCCCCAACAGCACCGATCCAGGTTACTTCGCGAACCCGAGCGTACTTCAGGACCAGGACATCACTGGCTCGGGCGGCATCCTCACTGTCGGTGACCTCGCCGCCGGCATCTTCGCCCAATCCGTGGGCGGCGGCGGCGGAAACGGCGGTGATTCGACGGGTAAGGGCAGCAACGGCCAGGTGAACGTCAACGTTGCTGTCGGTGGAGGTGGCGGAGCAGGCGGCGACGGAGGCAATGTCACCGTACACAACGGCACYGGCGCGATCAAAACGATGGGCGCCCAGTCGTACGGCGTGATGGCGCAGAGCGTCGGTGGCGGCGGTGGCACCGGTGGAAACGCGGCCACGGGCTCCGCGGACGATCCGGAATACCTCTACCCGAAGCTGGTCGCCAACCTAGTCGCCAACGACTACGGCAAGGATCCCAGCGCCTTCACCCAGGTGACCAATAATCTCTGGGACTGGAAGGACAACGTCAAGGGCGCGTGGGACGACAAGAACACGCTGGATGACCTGTACAACGCGACCATGGATGCCAACGGCGTGGTTACCAAGCCGTGGTACTCGGGTTTGACAGGAAGCAACCTCACCATCGACGTCGGTGGCGGTGCAGGCGGCAAGGGCGGGTCCGGCGGCGATGGCGGAGTCGTGTCGATTGATTCGTATGGCTCCATCGTGACGAATGGTCCGATGGCTTACGGCATGTTCGGTCAGAGCGTCGGCGGCGGTGGCGGCGTGGGCGGTGGCTCCGCGCCTGTCACGGCGAACGACAAGCTGCACGACTCGCTGATCGAATCTTCGATCGCTGTCGGTGGTAGTGGCGGCAAGGGTGGCAACGGCGGTGATGTAACCATCACCAACTATGCCAGTGGCGTAATCGAAACCAGCGGCGACCTGTCGTACGGCATGTTTGCGCAATCGATCGGCGGCGGCGGCGGTGTGGCAGGCGCATCCACGCCCGATGCTGGTCTCGGCAATCCGATAGCGCTGAGTTTCGGCGCAAGTTCAACCGATGCGAACAGCGTGGTTTCGGGACATGGCGGCGCCGCGACGGCCGTCAACAGCGGCTCGATCCAGACCACGGGTGACAATGCGGTCGGCATGTTTGCGCAGTCCATCGGTGGCGGTGGAGGCGTGGTCTCGGTGATGGGTCAGAGCCAGGACCCGAGCACCGGCCTCTACCACTCGTCATCGCAGACGCTGGTCCAGGGCACGGTCAAACCAACGCTGGGGCAGAACTACGATTCGTCGGGCAACATTGGCGGCAACGCCACCGTGCAGCTCAACAGCGGCGGCACGGTCAGCACGCAGGGCGTCAACGCGTTTGGTGTATTGGCACAGTCGATCGGCGGCGGTGGCGGCCTGATGGTGATCGATCCGAACAATCAGGTCACCGTGGATCAGCTGGCGCCCAATCCGGACAACTATGCGCCGTCAGGCGGCAACAGGGCCGGTGCGGTGAACGTGACGACGCAGGGCCAGACGAACATCACCACCCTGGGTAACGGCGCAGCGGGCATCGTCGCGCAATCGCTGGGTGGTGGCGGCGCGCTGGTCAACGGCATGGATGGGGTGAACCTGACCCAAGGCTCCTCTCAGGTTTACCAAGACCGCTGGGACATGGGTATGGGCGGATCGGTGACGGTAAACAACAACGCCGACATCACCACCACCGGTAACTATGCGCATGGCATCTTCGTCCAGGTGGCTTCCGGCACCGGCGGCGTTATCGGTCGCACCAATCCCGCCAACGATGCCACGGCGACGGGCACGGTGTTTCGCAGCGGCATGGGCGAGGCCATGTATTGCGGTGGAAAGACCGCTTGTGGCGGCGCGGCCGCGGTAAACCTGCAGGCGGGAACGATCACGGTGTCGGGCTTGCACAGCTGGGGCGTGGCCATGGAATCGGAGAACGTGAGCTTTGTCCAGGAGGAGAATGGGCCGAAGGTCGACCAGAGCAGTGTTGCGCTCAATGTATCCAGCGATGCGGTCGTCATAGCCAAGGGCCAGGCCGACGGCGCGGTGCTGCTCAACGCATCCGGTACGAACACCGTCACGAATGCGGGCATCATTGAGGCGACCGGCTCGGATGCCTATGCGATCAGTTCAGTGGGCAAGTCATTCAAGGTGATCAACCAGACAGGAGCCACGCTCCTGGGTAACATCGGTTCAAAGTGCAGTGGCGATTGCGAGGATATCGCGACCGCTCGCTCGGCCGTCGACAACCAGGGCACGATCAATACTGGCGATGTCCTCGACCTGGGCGGCGGCGAGCTGAGCAATGCAGGCGTGGTCAGCATCCATGGCAGTGATGCTGGTGCGACGACGCTTACAGGTAACTACAGCGGCGCGGGCCAGCTCGTCTTCGATGCGGATTACGCGCATGGCAAGGCCGACAATCTCGTGGTGAACGGCACGGCCGAGGTCGCCAGTGTGGTCGTCCGTCCAATGACGATGCGCAAGCAGACGGTGCCGATCCTTTCCGCCTCCGGTGGGTTGAGTCTGGACCCGCAGCTGACTGCGGCGAGCACGTCAATGCTGTTCTCGACGCGACTGGATCACGATGCGAATACGCTTTATGCCACACCTGAGGCGCATTTGAGCGACATGGCTGCTGGGATGGGCGAGACCAACCGCGTGGTCGCCGATCACCTGCAGAGCCACTTCGACCAGGGCATCCCGATGGATGACGGCTTCACGGCGCTTTCGAAGGTGGCCTCACCGGCAGCGTATGGGACCGCGCTTAGCAGCATGAGCGGCCGCGCGCTAGGCAGTATCGGTGCGTACCGCTTCCAGAGTAGTCGCGACTTCGTCGGCAACCTCAATCAGGGTTGTGCATCGGACTCAGCGCAGGACGATTGCACCTGGGGCCGGATGCAGGCCAACGGTGCCAGCCAGGGTGAGACCTCGGACGCGCTCGGCTACCGTGCCAACACACAAACCTATGAAATGGGCGTGCAGCATGAGCTGGGTGGTGGGTTCACGCTAGGTGGCGGCATCGGCTACGAGAACAACTCGTTCCGCGATGCGGATGGCCTTGGCAGCGTGAAGGGCGACGGTGTGCTGGCGGGTATCGGCCTGCGATACGACCATGGCCCGTTCGAAGTCTCCGGTATCCTCGATGGCGGCTACGGAAGCTACGACAGTAACCGTACAGTGGTCGCCGGCTCCCGTGTCGATCAGGCCAAGGCAAGCCCGGACGTATGGAACGCGGGCATGCATTTCCAGGCCAGTTACACCTATGACATGGGTCACAACAGCTACCTGAAGCCCTTCGCCGAACTGCGTGGCATCGAAGTGCACGGCAGCGGCTACACCGAGCGTGGCAGCTCACCGTTCAACCTGGCCGTGAGCTCGCAAAGCCAGTTCTCCATGGGTGGCGGTCTGGGCTCGGAGCTCGGCACGAAGTGGATGCTCGGCAATCGTGCACAGCTTGGCCTGCACATGACAGGCGCCCTAGAGTCCTCCGGCGGCACCGACTGGACGACGCGGGCGCGCTTTGCCGATGAGAGTGCCGGCAACACGTTTAATGTGCACACCAACGTGCCGAGCACGTACGGCCGGGTCGGTGTGGGCGTGGACATGCTCAACTGGAAGAGCCTGGACATCAGCCTCGACTACACGGCGGAGTTCGGTGGCGGCTACCGTGCCAGCACCGGCACAGCCCGGGTGGCATGGCACTTCTAGGCCGTCGGCCGCGCAGAGCTGGCAGGCGCACCGCGAAGATTCTGGAACGGTTTGCGCTAAGCCGTTTAATGCGCGAAAGCTGTGCTATTGAGTCGAGTGCCCGACGGCGCGAGTCCGCGAAGAAACTCATCGACAAGGTCGGCGCAGACGTTGGCCACGAGCTCGTGCCCGGGCCGATCACGCAGTGCACGCAGTTGATCGATAAAGCTTCGAGCAGCGTTCTGACAGTCGAACTAGTCAAAGCCGTTTTTTTCTTGCGAAGCATGGCCAAAGCGCGAGCGGCGAGGCGTGGCTGGCGAGGGGCGGACAGAACCCGTCCTGCAAGAAAGATGAGCTGCAGCCGCCCGTCGATTTCGCGCGTTGCGACAAGGGAGGTCACCTGATCGAACACTCGATGAACCTCACCGTCGATCAACGTGGCGTAGTGCGAAGCGAGTAGTCGCGACCACCAGGGTTCGAAGAGCGGCCAGCGATCCTTGTCGACGCAACGAATGGCGAACACGTGCTGATAGCCGGACACGAAGCGATGCCACCATTGTCTCTTAAGGCCGGGGACGAAGCAGACCAGCCAGTCAACCTCCTCGAGCGAGACGGGGGAGCCGTTCTCGTCGGCCTCGAAGGCTGACGGGCTGCGCTCCGCAAGCGACACGCGGGCGGAGGCACGAGGCAAGGGTTTGAGCGATGTGGATGTGGTTGTGGCCATGGGATTCTCAATGTGTGGGCAAGGGCTATCGAATGACTCGCAGGAAGGCGACCGTCAGCGCTCCGATGGCTGCGAATCGATGTGTGCGAGCAGCAGCGCCTGCTGGTCGAGGGAGCGCACGATCATCGTCATCCAGGCGGTGCGGATCGGCGTCGCCTTCGTGATCAACGGCGTTCCCGGCTCCGGTCTGCTCGTGCTGGCAGTATTGCTGTTGGGGATAAGGAAGACAGCTGACGTAGCTCGAAAGGGGATACGTACAAATACCCATTCGGGGGTCACGGAGCGGTGCTTTACTGCCTTGCAACCCGCTAGGAGATCATCGATGAACACCCGCATCCTTCTCAGCTTCGTCGCCCTGGCCACGAGCCTGGGCTTTACCGCTCCGGCCCATGCCGCTCCGTTGCAATGCACGATGCGCTTCGACCTCTCGTCGTGGTCGGTCATCTACAAGCGCACCACTGGAACGGGCACCATCACGTGCTCCGATCACTCGAGCATGAAAGTTGAGTTGAGTGCGCACGGCGGCGGGCTGACCGTCGGCAAGGCCACGATCAAAGGTGGAAAGGGCACCTTCACCCACGTGAAATCCATCGACGAAACATTGGGCACTTACGCTGCCGCCGATGCGAGCTTCGGTACGCCGAAGGCAGGCACGGCCCAGGTCATGACCAAGGGCGAGATCTCCCTATCCCTGGCCAGTGCCGGCAGGGGACTCGGCGTCAGCCTTGGCGGTCTGACGATCGAGAAGGTGCCCTGAGGGCAGGGGAGAGACCTACTGGATGATGTTTCGCTCACAGGCGAGAGGACTAATTATGTCCGACACCGAAGACACGGGCACAATTCAGGTGACTCGGCGCCGGCGGAAAGCAGTCTCGCTTCAACTCATAAAAGCGAATCTAGATGACTCTTCTCAAAGGGTCGTAGCTCGGAAAAGCGCCCGTCCCTAACCTTGTTCGGCCAGTCCGGGTCGCTCAGAAGAGCGCGGCCTACTGCGATGAGGTCAAACTCATCGGACGCCATGCGGCGGAGCACTTCATCCAGGGGGTCGACGGACGCGCCTCCTGATGAGTCGCAAAGTTTTTCCATGGTCGGTACTCGCATCACCGACGGTATGGTGCCCGAATCCAGCGATGTCGAGCGACTTACGATGCTGCTGGGGCGTCACGGCTCCCCGAGAACTGCTCTGCTACGGTGCTAAGAGGAAGGG
>NZ_JBFUAT010000019.1:0-83259 GCF_056406135.1 Luteibacter sp. P1_D3
CTATCGGCCTATCCGGACGTCACCGTCGACCAGTTGCTTCGTATGGACAGCGGCCTGCCTTTCGACGAGACCGACGGTCCGCTCAACTCGATGACGCGCATGTTCTTCCTGGAAAGCGACATGGCCAGGTACGCGGAAACCGTACCCCTGATCCACACGCCTGGCACCGCATGGGCGTACAGCAATCTCGGCTACGTGCTGCTATCGCGCGTCGCCATGGATGCCGCCGGTGCCCGCGACGCCGTGGCGGCCGAAACCTTCGTTCGCAACGAGCTCTTCGCGCCGCTGGGCATGCGTCACGCGGTCATCGAGACCGATGTGGCCGGCACCCCGGTCGGGTCGAGCCATGTGTACGCGTCTACCCGTGACTTCGCCCGCTTCGGCCAGCTCTATCTGGACGACGGCGTCGTCGAAGGCCGGCGGATCCTGCCCGAGGGTTGGGTGGCATACAGCCATTCGCAGACGCTCGATACCGGCTATGGCGCGGGCTTCTGGACGAACCTGGTCGGGGAGGGCACCGTGCCGGTCTGGGACGCGCCCTGGGGCCTGCCCGAACTGCCGAAGGACATGTTTTTCGCCAGGGGCGCGTTCGGCCAGTACATCGTGATCGTGCCGTCGGAGCACCTGGTGGTCGCGCGCCTGGGCATCAGCGTCAACGGCGGCACCGGCATAGGCGAAGTGGTCGCACGGATCATCGCGGCCCTGCACGGGCGCCGGGCGTCGCAGTAATCCTTGCGACATAGCTCGCCGTATCGGACTTTTGGGTGCTACCGGCGGGGCCGGATCGTCGCTAGGCTCGTCCGTGGCACTTAGCCCGGGGATAAGGAATGAGCAGCGTCGACATTGGCCGGACCTCGTCGAGGGTCGTGCGGCCACCGTTTTACCTTGTCATGTCGCTGGCGATGGCGGCGGTGATCATCGGCGGATTCTCCACGACGGTACCGGACGATGTCGCGGCCGGACCGAAATTTCCGCTGCTTCTCGCCATTCACGGCATGGTATTCACCCTGTGGATCGTGCTCTTCGTCGCGCAACCGGCGATCGTCGCACGCGGCTCGCTCAAGCTTCATCGCCGGGTTGGATGGATCGGAGCAGGACTTGCCGCCGCGATGGTGCTCATGGGGCTGGCGGCGACGTTCTACGCGATCCACTCCAATCACATGCCTTCCTTCTTCCCGGCGCCGCTGTTCCTGGTGATGAACACGATAGGCATCGCGGTCTTCGGCGGCCTGGTTGCGGCTGGCGTGAAGCTGCGCAAGAAAGCCGAGTGGCACAAGCGGCTGATGCTCTGCGCGACCATATCGATTCTTGGCCCGGGCCTCGGAAGGCTGTTGCCGATGGAATCGTTCGGCCGCGCGGCGCCGATGGTGATGTTTGCTGCGATCCTGGCGTTTGGTCTGGCCGGGCCGATCTACGACGTCATCATCCGCCGCCGCGTGCACCCGGCCTACCTCTGGGGCGTCTCGACGATCATGGTCAGCATGGTGATCACCGGGCCGATCGCGTTCACCCCGGCGGCGAGCGGGTGGGTGACCTTCATTCGTTCGCTGTAACGGTAACCGTTCGACACGGGTTTCGGACCGCTCGTCCCTCGGACGGTGCCGTCCATCCTGTCGCGCACGACGCGAAGGGGCGTTTGACGTAGCGTTCGACCATGCACCCGACTGACGGCACTGTTCTCGACGTGGAGCGACTCGCATACTTGGCGCGCTCCGCCGGGAAAAACGTCGTGACCGATCCCATGACATGGCCAACGTGGAAAAAATGGACGCTGGTGTGGGCCGTGTGGACCGTGCTGGCGGTTTCCTATGCGGCCAGTTCGGTCGTCTCCGCCCGCGCTGAAGGCCATCCGGGCGGCTGGTTCCGGCCGCTCGTGTGGACCTTTCTCGACTTCTACCTGTGGATGTTCCTGACCCCCCTGGTCGCCTGGCTCGGTCGGACCGCGGCGCGAGGGAGCTGGGGAAAGTTCTTCGCCATCCATGTGCCGGCAGGGCTGATGCTGGCGACGATACAGGTGTCGCTGACCCTGTCGCTTTACTGGGCGATCTGCGGGCCGTCGGCGTCGATGAAGGACATGACGTTTGCCGCCTTCGTGCGCATGCAGTTCGTCTACAACGCCCATCTGGGCTTCATCACCTACGGCGTCTTGCTCGTGCTGCTTCGCGCGATCCATTCGCAGCAGCGCCTGCGCGATGAGCGACTGCGTAACTCGCATCTGGAGACGCAGCTGGTGCAGTCCCAGCTGCAGACCCTGCGCGTGCAGCTGCAACCGCATTTTCTCTTCAATACCTTGAACGCCATCTCCGCGCTCGCACTTGCCGACCCGATGCAGGCACGACTGATGATTTCGCGCCTGAGCGATTTCCTCCGTCTCACCCTGGAAGAGCGCCACTCGCAACAGGTGCCGCTCTCGCGTGAGATCGAGTTCCTCGAGTGCTATCTCGGCATCCAGCAGGTGCGCTTCCAGGATCGTTTGATCACGCATATGGATGTCGCAGGCAATACCGTTCACGCCCTCGTGCCGAACATGATCCTGCAGCCGCTCGTGGAGAATGCGCTGCGCCATGGGTTGCTGGACAAACCGGAGCGCGGCACCCTGCATATCCTGACGCGCCGGGATGGCGACGATTTGCACGTGCAGGTCGACGACGACGGGCTTGGCCTGCCACCGGAGGGCCCTACAGACGGCATCGGTCTGGGCAACACGCGAACCCGCCTGGACATGCTCTTCGGCGGCTCGGCCACGTTGGAGCTGTCGCGGCGACCCGACGGCGGTACGCGTGTCGAAATGCGCTTTCCGTACCGGGAGCAGGCGGCATGAGCACGCCCGCTATCCGCGCGCTGCTGGTCGACGATGAAGTGCTGGCTCGTCTCGCGCTGCGCCAGGCGCTCGCCTCGCATCCGGACATCGCCATCGTCGGCGAATGTGGCAATGCCGCCGAAGCGAAGCAGGCGATCGCGGCGCTCGAGCCGGAGCTCTTGTTCCTGGATATCCGCATGCCGGGGATGGACGGCTTCCGGTTGCTGCATGGCATGCAACGCAGCAGCCTGCCCATGGTCGTCTTCGCCACGGCGTACGGGCAGCACGCCTTGCGGGCGTTCGATGCGAATGCCATCGATTATTTGCTGAAACCGATCGACCAGGCTCGCTTCGACCAGGCCATGTGCCGGGTGCGGCAGCATTGGCAGGGCCTGAACATGGCGCCGACGCCTGCACCGACGGTGTACCTGCAACGCATCAGCGTTCCCAGCGGCGAGCACATCCGCATCATCGCGACCTCTGACATCGACTGGATCCGTGCCGATGGCAACTACGTACGCATCCATGCGGCGGGTACCTCGTACCTGCACCGCGAGCCACTGACCGGCCTGCTGGCGACGCTCGATCCTGCGCGGTTCCTCCGCATCCACCGTGGCATCGTGGTGAACGTCGATCGCATTGCCGAGGTCCATCCCCTGTTCCAGGGCAGTGCCGAAGTCGTGCTGCATGACGGTACGCGACTCAACCTGAGTCGTCGCTTCCGCGCCAGCGCACGCCATGCGCTCGGCATGAGCTGACCGCTCGCACCACGTTGCCCACCGCTCGTCCCTGACCGCACACCATCGATCACATTGTGCATGCGGAGTCGTTCGTGCAGGCGCATCGTCGACAGGGTCAAACCCACCTTGCGACAAGGAACGCAGTCATGCGATCGAGCACGTACATCCTGACGACCACCCTCTTTCTCGGCCTGATCGGCGCCACGGCGATGGCCGGTGAATTGCTCGCCCCGGGCATCGTTTCCACGGGGCTGCAAGAAACCTCGGCGGCGATGATGCCCGATGGAAAGACCGTGTATTTCATGCGTTCCGACTTCGCCGAGAAGGACGACACGATCCTGGTCTCGCATCGTGACGGGAAACAATGGTCGCTACCGAAGGTCGCGCCGTTCTCCGGTCAATGGCACGATTCCGAGCCGGCGATCTCGCCCGACGGCAAGCGCCTCTACTTCGTGTCGAACCGTCCGGTGAAGGCAGGCGACGCGTCGCTGGTCGCCGAGATAGACGGCAAGCCATTCCCCGGTACCAACCTGTGGTACGTGGAACAGCAAGCCAACGGCCAATGGGGACCGGCCACGCACGTGGATGGCGAGCTCAACGACGGCGCGCAGATCTACAATCCCTCTATCGCGGCAAACGGCAACATCTATTTTTCCGCGCACCGTGCGGACTCGGGCAAGTTCTACCAGGTGTACGTGGCGCGTCGCACGGCGTCGGGATACGCGGCGCCCGAGCGCCTCGATCTGGGCGACGCGACGAAGAATCGCATGGACCCGGGCATCGACCCCCAGGAGCGCTACCTCGTCTACTCCGGGAACGAGGGCGATTCGGTCGGCAGTACGGATATCTACATCAGTTTCCGCGGGGCCGATGGTCAATGGGGCAAGCCCGAGCGGCTGCCGGGCGACATCAACAGTGCCGCCCTGGATATCGCGCCCGCACCCGGCCGCGTGTTCGGTGAGCTGTATCTTTCGAGCAATCGCTCGGACGGTCCGCGCTATCCCAAGGCGCGGGACGACCTGGCTTCGCTGCAGCGCCGCCTGTCCTCACCCGAGAACGGTTCGCGCAACATCTGGCGCTTCGATATTTCACTGACCCTGAGGGATCACGGGCTGGATCACTGAACCATTCCGTGAAAGGATGGCTGAGCCAGTCTCAAGGCACGGACGCCGCCATCCAAGCCCAGGTGCATGACACGTGACCTTCCTCGATAGCGCGATGCTGCTCGGCGTCGGTGTCCTCGTCCTCGACTTCCTGTCGTGGCGCTTCCTTCGCTTTGGTGGCCGCAAGGGACACACGTTCGTACGGATACCGCTGTTTCTCCTGCTGTCCTATGTCCTCTGGACCCACGGCATGGTGCCGTTCGCCGAGGCACCGTGGAAGGACGATCCGTTCCGGCACTTCCTGGCCCAGGTGCTCGAGCTGACCTGGTGGTTGCAGTTCGCGCAGATCGCCACCGCGCTGATGAGCGCCTTCATCCTGCCGCAGGGACTGCGCGAGAAACTCTTTCGTGACGTGGTCCAGGCGCTCACGTTCACCGGCGCGCTGGTGGCCGGCCTGGGCTTCGTCGTCAACATGCCGATCAGCGGCCTTCTCGCCACCTCGGGTGCCGTGGCTATCGTGATCGGCCTCGCCGTGCAGAGCACGCTGGCGGATGTCTTCTCCGGCGTCGTGCTCAGCGCGACCGAGCCTTTCGGCATCGGCGACTCCGTGACCATCGGCGATATCCAGGGCGAGGTCATCGAGAGCAATTGGCGGGCGACGACCCTGCTCAATGGCGACGGCAATACCGTCATCGTCCCAAACAGTTCCGCGGCCAAGTCCAATATCATCAACCAGAGCCGCCCGGAAAAGACGCACGGTGTGGATGTGCCTGTCCAGGTCACCACCCACGCGCGACCGGCGACCGTCATCGCCGCCCTGACGGATGCCGTGACCAGCACTCGCGGCATTCTCGTTACGCCTGCGCCGACCGTCACCGCTGTCGGTCTGCGCGGAAAACACGTCGATTATCGCGTGGTCGTCTACGTCGATGCGATGAGTGCGAAGGTCAAGGTGCGCAATCAACTGATCGACCAGATCCACCGGCATTTCCTCGCCAACGGCATCCCGCTGTCGTCGGGCGAGCCGGTGCACGATCTTTCCCGTGACGCGGTGAGCCTGCTCCGCGAGATCGACATGTTCCGGGCGCTGAGCGAAGCGGAGCTGACGCAGCTCGCCGAAGCGATGGAGCGCAAGCAGTTCGAACCGGGCCAGATGATCTACGAAGTGGGCACAACCTGCCCGGATGAGCGCCGCGCGCTATACATCGTCACGTCCGGCGTGGCCTGTCTCCTGGCCGAGCACGCCGGGCGGTACGTCGAGATTGCGCGCCTGTCGCCGGGTGATGCCGTGGGCAGGGCGGGCATCCTCACCGGTGAGAGCGTGCCCATCAAGCTCTGCGCTATCGGTCATGTCTCGGTCGCCTGGGTGCCCAAGGCGGCACTGACACCGATCCTGCAGGCCAACCCCGCAGCGGGGCAGGACATGCTGGACGGACTCGTCGCCTTCCAGGCGATCGCGTCCGAAGCGTTCAAGGACCTGCCGGTGCATGCGGATTCGCATGCGGATATCTTCCACCGCCTGTTGGCGAGCATGCGTCGCCTGCACAGCCTGACGCCCAGGCATTGATCATGGTCTCTGCCTGGGTAGCGCTCAGCCGCCCTGAAGCGCCGGCTCGCTCGCCCGCAGCTTCCGGCCGGGACGGCTGGGCAGCGCGTGCCGCCAGATGCGCCAGATGACCTGGCCGAACTGACGGGGTAGGGAGCCCGTGTTGTAGTTCTGCCCATAGCGCGCACAGATGTCTTTCACTTCCACGGCGATCGCGGCGTAACGATTGGCCGGCAGGTCGGGGTAGAAGTGGTGTTCGATCTGGTGGCTGAGGTTGCCCGACAACACATTCAGCAGCTTGCCGCCGGCGATGTTGGACGAGCCGCGTAACTGCCGCAGGTACCAGTGGCCGCGCGATTCATTACGAATCGACTCTTTCGGAAACACCTCGGCCTCGGCGGTGAAATGGCCGCAGAAAATGATGACGAAGGTCCAGATGCTGCGCAGGGTGTTGGCGAGCATGTTGCCCAGCAGGACGGGCAGGAAGAACGGTCCGGCCAGCAGCGGGAACACGACATAGTCCTTGAGCAGCTGACGACCCATCTTGCGGCGCACCGGGCGGAAATCCTCGCGCATCTGCGCCGTCGACTTCTTGCCGGCGAACCAGCGACCCACGCGAAGCTCCTGTATGGCCACGCCCCACTGGAACAGCACCATGAAGATCATCGCGATCAACGGCTGCATCAGGTAGAACGGGCGCCACCGCTGCTCGGGGAAGATACGCAGCAAGCCATAGCCGATGTCGTCGTCCATGCCGCGGACGTTGGTATAGGTGTGGTGCTGGAAGTTGTGCGTCTTGCGCCAGTTTTCGCCGGTCGCGACGATGTCCCACTCATACGTATGGCCGTTGAGCTTCGGATCGTTCATCCAGTCGTACTGGCCGTGCATGACGTTGTGGCCCAGCTCCATGTTCTCGAGGATCTTGGACAGCGCCAGCAGTACGACGCCGGCGATCCATGCGGGGATCAGCACGCTGTGCACGAAGGCCCCGAGGAAAAGCAGTGCGCGGCCGGCGACGCCGCACCAGCGCACCGAGGCGACGATGCGTCGGATGTACTTCGCATCGCGCTCGCCGATGTCGGCGGTGACCCGGGCACGGATGGCGTCGAGTTCATCGCCGAAAGCCTGGAGCTCGGCGGACGAGAGGGGGCGGTTGCGGACACGGCTCATAAGGATACTCAGAGGTCCAGGATCAGGTCGGTGCTCGGCGCGCTGATGCACAAGCGCACTTGCGAAGAAGGTTCGCTGCTGAGGTCACCGGTAAGGAGTTGACGCGTGGTGCCGGACTGACGGCCACAGGCGCAGGTATTGCAGATGCCCATGCGGCAGCCGTGGGGCGGACGAATGCCCTGCGCCTCGAGGCCTTCCAGCAGGGACCTGCCGCGAGGCAGGCTGAGCGTGCGGCCACTGCGTGCGAGGTGCACCTGCACCTCGCCTTCGTCACCGTCGACGCGAGCCGGTACGCTGAAGGCTTCGGCTGCGAAATGCGCGACCTGACCCTCGAGGCGGCTGCGAGCCGCCTGTACGAAGCCGCCGGGACCGCAGGCGAGGACGCGACGTCCGGCCAGCGCGGTGATGACATCGAGCGAAACGGTGTCGATACGTGAATCGGGCGAGACGTCGTCGCGGGTGATCAGGTAGCTCACTCGCAGGCGTGGGTGCGCCGCGGCCAACGCGTCCAGCTCGTCGACAAAGCACAACTCGTCGCGTCGGCGCGCCCAAACCATCAGGTCCACATCGACCGGCATACCACGCCCGGCCAGCGAACGAAGCAGGGCGCGCATGGGCGTGATGCCGCTGCCGCCCGCGAGGAGCAGCAGGTTGTCGGTCTCGCTCGGGAGCACCATGTCGCCGAAGGCCGTATCCAGCGAGACCACCGTGCCGATGCGCGCATCGCGCGCCAGATGGCCGCTGACCAGGCCACCAGTGATCGCCTTGACCGTGATGGCCAGGCTGCCGTCGTCCAGGACCGTCGGGCTGTAGCTGCGCTGCAGGCGCCTGCCTTCGATCTCCACGCCAAGATTGACATGCTGGCCGGCATGCATGCCCTGCCAGTGGCGATTGGGCCGCAGCACCAGGGTGACCGCGTCCCGACTGGCCTGCACGCGGGAAACGAGCCGGGCCAGCGGCTGCTCCAGCGTCCACAGGGGATTGATCCGGGTCGACCAGAAGTCGAACAGGGCCGGTGAGACCACGCGTCGGGCCAGGCGGACGGGCCACAGGGGCCGGGGGGCGAGGATCGCATTCATGGGATCACTATACGCATGCACGCACACCTGTGTATACAGTTGTGCATTCTCGGCATCGGGTTATGATTCAGGCCACGCCCGCTGCCGCCCTCCCATGACCTCGATCATCCTGACCCCGTCATCCGACCTCCCGCCGCCGCGGAAAACGGCGATCGCGCGCGAGGACCTGATCGTGGCGGCCCTCAAGCTGATCGGCCCGCATCGCAGCCTGTCGACGGTGAGCCTGCGCGAGGTGACGCGGGAGGCCGGTATCTCGCCTAACAGCTTCTATCGTCAGTTCCGCGACATGGACGAGCTGGCCATCGCCCTGATCGACCTGGCCGGCCGCTCTCTGCGCACGATCATCGGCCAGGCCCGCGAGCGCGCGACGTCCACCGATCGCAGCGTGATTCGCGTCTCGGTCGAGACCTTCATGGAACAGTTGCGTGCGGACGACAAGCTGTTGCACGTGCTCCTGCGCGAGGGCGCGGTGGGCTCGGACGCGTTCAAGCAGGCCGTCGAGCGCGAGCTCAGCTACTTCGAGGACGAGCTGCGGGTCGACCTGATCCGGCTGGCCGCCGCCGAAGGCGCCAGGCTCCATGAGCCCGCGCTGGTGTCCAAGGCGATCACGCGCCTGGTCTTCGCCATGGGCGCCGTGGCCATGGACCAGCCGCCCGAGCGCGATCCGGCGCTGATCGAGGAGATCTCGCAGATGCTGCGCATGATCATCACCGGGGCCAGGGTGCTGGACAGCTCGCTCTCCTGAACCAGGCCGTCGATCCCAGCGCAAATTCGGCAATTTCCCGGAAATGCCTATATCGGGTCCTCCCGCCGACGCCATGATGGCCTAGGGACAGGGAGAACGTATGCCAGAGCAGCAGCGATCACAACGCGACGCCGATCACAAATCGCCGTCGAACTCACTCGACGAGCTGGATGTCGCCACGCTGCGCCAGCTCGACGACACCCGCTTTCTCGCTGTCGGTCACCTGGACTGCGCCGCGTGTGCCCGTCTGGCCCGGCTCGGGCTGGTGGTCAGGGAGGCGGACGAGTACTGGAAGATCACGCCGGCCGGCCGGCGCATCGCCCGCGCCAACCAAGGCGCTCGCGCCAGCAGCTAGTGGCAGACGAGCACGGGAGTGTCCGTGCTCAGCAGGATTAGCCGCTATATTTCAGGGCCGGCTACCCAGAGATCGTCGATGCCCCTGAACGTGCAGGCCCTGGCGAACCGTTCGCGGTTTGTATGGCGGGTGGTCGTGCTCTTCGCCGTCGGTTGCCTCGTTACCACGGGCAGTATCGCTCGACCGTTCCTCTCCCTCGATCAGTGGGCACACACGACCTTTACGACGAAGGATGGCGCGCCCCTGGGCGTTCGCGCCATCGCGCAGGATCGCGACGGCTTCCTCTGGTTCGGCAGCGAGGAAGGCCTGACTCGCTTCGACGGGGTCCGCTTCGTCCGCATGTTTGCCGACCAGCTTCCGGCCACGCCGATCACGGCCCTCTATGCGGCCAGCGACGGCTCGCTCTGGACCGGCGATCGCTACGGTTCGGTAACGCATATCGCCCGGGATGGTGCGGTCACCACGTACGCGCCACCGACCCTTCTGCGCGCCACCGTGATGTACCTGTCGCAGACCCGCGACGGCACGCTCTGGGTGATCACGGTCTCCGGCGCACAAAGCTTCCGAGATGGGACATGGCGGCGTTACACACCTGAGGCGGACGGCACGCCGAAGGAGCCGCTGTTCCAGGTGTATGGCGACCGGCACCAGAGGATCTGGCTGCTCACCGAGCAGAAGGCGTATCGCCATGACCCGGGCGCCGCGCGTTTCGTTCCGGATACGCTGGAGGCGGCGAAGGACGCGATGCTGGACCGGCCCGGAACCTCGTGGCGTCCCACCGACCTGACCAGCGACGAGCAGGTCGATGCCGAGGGTGCCCTGTGGATTCCGACCTTTCGCGGCCTCGTGCGTTTGCACTGGCCGGTGGATACGCCTGCCGCGGAAGCGCCGATCGAGGAGTGGGTCAAGCGCGAGGACGGACTCACCGGCCAGGAAGCCGAGAACGCGTTCGTCGATCGGGACGGTGCGATCTGGGTGACGACAAGCGGGGGTATCGACCGTTTCAGGGTCGGCAAACTGGTTCCCCTGGCCCTCCACCCGGCGGCGTATACGCCGTCCATTCTCGCCGACGCGACAGGCGGCCTCTGGATCGATTCGCTCTCGGACATGCCTGTCGTGCGCTACGAGGAGGCTGCCGAACCTCATCGGGAAGCATCCCGTCGGGACCTCGGTAGCCGCGTGCAGCGACTCGCGGTGGCGACGGATGGGGCGGTCTGGGGTCTCGGGCCTGAGGGGCTGGCGCGCGTGTACCGCGGCGCGGCGACGGCCGTGCCGCTTCCGCCGGACTTTGCGCTGCTCAAGTCCATGCGGGTAGGAAGCAACACGATGGCCGTAACCGACGGTGGCGTGCTGTGGCTCGGCTACATGGGAACCTGGCGCCTGGATCACGGCGCGTGGCTCAGCCAGAAGCAGATTCCCGGACTACCCGGCCACGAGGCGCCACCGACGGCGATGGCTGCGAAGGGCGACACGGTATGGATCGGCTACACGTCGAACCGGCTCGCGCGCGTCAACGAGCCCGGCATGACGGTGTCCGTTCTGGGCCAGGCCGACGGTCTGGCCGTCGGTAACGTCCTGTCGTTGCACCCGACCTCCGCGGATAGCGTCTGGGTCGGTGGCGAGCTCGGCGTGCAGCGGTTGAATCATGGACGGTTCGCCACGCTCACGGGCGCGGGCGGCGAGCGATTCAGCAACGTCTCCGGCATCTGGCAGCGGGCGGACGGCGAACTCTGGTTGAACGCCGTGCGTGGCCTTTACCGGGTCTCCGCGGACGAGATGCGCGCATGGTCCACGTCGCCGACAACGAGGGTGCGGTTCGAGCGCTTCGACGACCAGGATGGAAGGCAGGGCATCACCAAGGCATACAGCGGTCCGTCCCTGGCCAGTACGGATGGCCACACGCTGTATGTGGCATCGGCGCGCGGCGTGTCCCGGATCGACACCCTGCGCGTGGCCCGCAACGATGTCCCGCCCACGCCGGTGATCGATGCGATCAACGAGGTGCCGGTGAGTGCGCAGGCACTGCTCTTGCCAGGCACGACGCGACGCGTGGATATCGATTTCACCGCTGCGGTGCTGGACCGGCCGGGCGAAGCGCGCTTCATGCTGCGTCTTCTCGACTCGGGTTCCGACGCCTGGCAGGAAACATCGGACCGGCGCATCAGCTACGCGAACCTCGCGCCGGGTTCCTATCGCTTCGAGGTCAAGGCGGCCAACGGCGACGGCGTCTGGTCGACGACCGTGGCATCGGCCGATTTTTCGATCGCACCGGCGTTCTACCAGACATGGTGGTTCCGGCTGCTGGGTGGTGTCGTAGCCGCCGCGCTGCTCTGGCTGCTTTACCGCATCAGGGTACGAAGCCTGCGCATCCTCATGAGCGCGCGGTCGATCGAGCGCGAGAGCATTGCGAGGGACCTCCACGACACCTTGCTGCAGAACCTGCATGCGCTGCTCCTGCGCGTGCACCTGGCATCGAAGGCCGTAAGCGACCCCGATGCGCGGTCCAAGCTGCAAAAGGCCATGGAAGTCACCCAACTGGCCGTGGAGGAAGGGCGTGACAAGGTCTCCCGGCTGCGTGACGAGCGAGCGCCCGTCCACGATTTTCCCGAACGTATCCAGCGGCTCGCCGCGGCACTGGGCGATGGCCAGTCGAGCCGGTTGGTTCTCGACATCCGTGGGATCGCGCACGCGCTTTGTGCCCCGGCTGAAGAAGATAT
The DNA here is from genome assembly GCF_056406135.1 of Luteibacter sp. P1_D3. Taxonomy (NCBI): domain Bacteria; kingdom Pseudomonadati; phylum Pseudomonadota; class Gammaproteobacteria; order Lysobacterales; family Rhodanobacteraceae; genus Luteibacter; species Luteibacter sp. P1_D3. The sequence goes on from NZ_JBFUAT010000019.1 coordinate 12,256, forward strand.
CTACGCGATCGCCTCGGAACTGCTGAGTAATGCGTTCCGTCACTCGAATGCGCTCACGGTGACGGTCACGCTGGATTTCCATGCGCGGTACTTCGAGCTATCGGTCCGCGACGATGGCGTGGGCATGCCGGTCGACAGCGGCGAGCCGCAGGATCAGCGATCTGGGTGGGGCCTGGTTGGCATGCGCGAACGAGCCGGTCGACTGGCCGCCGACCTGCGAACCTCGAGCGCGCCAGGGAAAGGCACCTTCGTCCGTCTGCGCGTGCCGGCGCATCTCGCCTACTGGAAACCGCCCGGCATCCTGGCAAGGATCCGGTCGTGGCTGCGCCGCTGATACCTGGTTAGCGTCAACCCTGCACTTCGTCCTTTGCGAGGGTCAGTGTAAAGATCAGTACCGTCGCACCAGCCAGCGCGAGCGGTGGCGCAAGCCCCCATCGCAGCACCATGAAGGCGCCCAGTGCCGCACCGGCGAACAAGGCTAGGATCGCGCGCAACCGGCGACCGAGATTGCGCCCGGGCCCACCGGCGAGACGTGAGTCGGCGGCCAGCCCGGTAATGGTCCGGGTGACCACGGTGGTGGTCAGGTCCGGCACATTCAGCTGGCGCACCGTCGCGTTGCGTGAGCCCATCGCAACGGCGACCAGTGCGATAAGCAGATAGTGCAGCCAGGCGGCGGCGTCCGACGGCGCGGCAAACGCGCAGGCGGCTGCGGTCCACAGCAGACCGGCTTCGACCGCGGCCGCGATGACGAGCCAGCGGCGACGACTGCGCGCGATGGGCGACCTGCCGAGCCGTCCGGACGCCACCGCACCGAAGCCAAAAGCAAGCAGGGCGAGAACGTACAGTTCCCAGTGGAATCCCGGGGCGCCCGCCGCCGCAAAACCCAGGAACACCACGTTGCCCGTCATGTTCGCCACGAACACCTTGCCGAGGCCGAGCACGCTCGTCGCATCGACGATGCCGGTGCTGAGCGACAGCAAGGTGAGCAGGACGACCAGCGGGTCGCGATCGGTCATCGGTGCCGGTGCGGGCATAGGCGTCAGTCCAGTGGCGCCATGTCGAACAGCAGGACTTCGCCGTCGACGCCGTCACTGAACACCACGCGATCCTCGGCGGTGATCTTTGCCGCATCGCCCGCCGACAGCRGATGGCCGTTGACATGCACCGTGCCACGTACCACATGCACGTAGACCAGGCGCTCGTAGTCGATCGTGTGATGCGCGGTTTCGTCCGGACCGAACAGGCCGGCATAGATGCGGACGTCCTGGTGCACGGTCACCGATTCGTGCTCGCCACGCTGGCTGGCGACGAGGCGGAGCTTGCCGCGCTTCTCGCTGTCCGGAAATGTTTTCTGCTCGTAGCCGGGCTTGAGGTGCAGCGCGTTGGGGATGATCCAGATCTGCAGGAAGTGGGTGAGCGTGTCGGCGTGATTTTCCTCGGCGTGCGTCACCCCGCTACCCGCGGACATGATCTGCACTTCGCCGGGGCGGATCACCACCTTGTTGCCCATGGAGTCGCTATGGGCCAGCTCGCCTTCGAGCACGTAGCTGATGATTTCCATGTCGCGATGGGAATGCGTGCCGAAACCGGCACCGGCGGCGACGCGGTCTTCGTTGATGACGCGAAGCGGCCCGAAGTTCATGTGGTCCTCGTCCCGGTAATCGGCGAACGAGAAGCTGTGGTGCGAATCGAGCCAGCCGTGGTTGGCGTGGCCACGGTCGGCGGCATGGCGAATGACGAACATGGGGAGCTCCGGAGCAGGGTGGGGACGGCCGGGTCGTGGCCCAGCATACCTTCCCACGCTAGCGTGGCGCAGCCATAACCTCTTGCACAAAGCGCCACTGACGGCGCTGGGTCGTGACTCACCCGCCCGAGTGTCACGAACCGGGTCTAGACTGGGTCGTCTTTTGCTTCAGGTTGCCCCGGTGACGTCCCAGGAACCGATTGTCTCGTCTGGCGAGCTGACCGCGCTGCGGTTGATCGACATTGCTTACACCATCGACCTCGTGCAGGCCGAAACCCTCTGGGCCGCCCGGGCCAGCAGTGCGTTCAGTCGCTCGCACCTGAGCAGCACACCGCCCAAGGCCGTGGCTTTCGGCGTGGCCCCCCTGTGGCTTGCCCTCGGCCAGACGGAGCTGGCGCTGGGCTCGACGGCGGTGACGCTCGATCTTTCGGTCCGCCTCTACGACTTCGGCGTGGCGGCGCTGGCGGCGCGCGTCAAGGTCAAGGACCAGCCGTGGAACCAGTTCGTTGCCGATTTCGACGGCCTCGACCGCCTGCTCGGCGCCGAGGCGCCGGCCACCTTCTGGACCGATCTGCTCGCCCGTGTACGCGACATCATCTCGCCTGCGCTGGATCGTCCCGCCATCGATGCGTCGCTCGAAGAGGACTACCTGATCGGCACGGTGCATGCGTTCGACGAGCCGATGGACGTCACGGCGCTGAAGGAGCGCGTCGACCTGACCAGCCTGCTCTCCGGCGAGAAGCGACGTCTCTCACCGGCGGCACGCAAGGAACTGATGTCGCGCAGCTTCTCCTACTACGCGGACGACTTGGTGGTGCTTACCTGGGACCGAGCCTTCATCTACGAGCCCCGCCGCGATTCGGACGTCGCCGATGTGATCGAGGTTGCCAATGCCCAGCTGGTCGAATTCCGCTACTACGACACCTTGCTCGACGACGAGCTGCCGCGCATGTACGACCGCGTGGAAAACGCGCGCGGCGCTGCCTCGGTCTTCGCCTCGCGGCGCTTCGCCAACCTGGCGCGCCGGTTGTACACACTCGTCGCCGAGGTCACCGAGTTGACCGAACGCGTGGACAACGCCTTGCAGGTCACCGAGGACGTGTACCTGGCGCGCGTCTACAGCACCGCATTGGGCCTGTTTCGCGTGCCGACGCTCGGCGCGTCGGTGGACCGCAAGCTCGCGATCATCCGCGACACCTACGCCGCGTTGTACGAAGAGGCATCCAGCCGCCGCGTGGAGCTGCTGGAGATCGCCATCGTCGTCCTGATCATGCTGGAAATCACGATCACCCTAGTGCGCGGCTGGTAGGCCGTGGGCGGACAGGCGAAGCCCGGTCGACTTACAGACGTCGATGGCGCGGTAGACCTCGGTTCGTCCGTCACGAAACGTCGCTCGCACATCACGGAGGCAGGCGCCGTCGGGTAGCCGTACCGTGGTCGAGGTGAGCCCGCCCTGGAGTGGCTCGCCCAGATGGATGGGTTGGTAGCCACTGGCTGAATCGTCGGCGATCTCGAGCGCGGTGACGCTGTCGAAGCTGGCATTGACGATGCGAAAGAGGCGGCCAGCCTGTTCGCGGGGCTGGCGGTCGGCGGCCAGGGCTGGTGCCGCCGCAGTGAGGACGGCCAGCGCCATGAGGGCGAAGACGAGTTGGACCGGATACGTGCGCATGAGGGCTCTCCGTGGCTGTGGGAGGCCTCAGGGAACGTTGCCGACGACTCCTCGAAAAGACTTTTGTGATGAATCGTCGTGACGCGCGGACCAATCGTAGTGGGCCATACGTCACGCTTCCCGCCATCCGGGGCGGGGCCTACCATGGGTCGCTATCTCCGCCCGGACGCATCGCCATGAAGGTTCGCCTCGGCAGCACACAGATCGGACTCGCCCGTTACGTCGGCCTATGGACGATCGTGGCGGTGGTCTTCGCGCAGCAGCGCTACCTGCAGGACGAACTCACYGGACACACCTGGGGTGCCTTCGACTATCTGCGCTGGTCGCTCATCCAGTGGTACACCTGGGCCGCGCTGGCGCCGCTGGTCTTCCGCCTGGCGGCGCGCTATCCCATCCGTCCGCCGGTGCGCCTGCGTGGCCTGGGCATGCAACTGCCACTGAGCCTGGGCGTGACGATGCTGGCGCAGGTCGCCGGCGCCTTCGTTTCGATGTTCACCGAAGGAAGCTCGCTGGGCGAGCAGCTGAACCAGTTCGTCGGCCAGCACTTCGCGACGGGCTTGTTGACCTACTGGGCCCTGTTCGCGATCCAGCAGGCCATGCACTACCACGACGAGAAGACGCGCCGTGACGTCGAGGCAGGCCGTCTGGCCACCGAACTCGCGCAGTCGCGGCTGCAGGCTTTGAAGTCCCAATTGCAGCCGCATTTCCTGTTCAACACACTGCATGCCATCGCGACCTTGCTCAAGGAAGACGCACTGTCCGCGGAAGACATGTTGCTGCGCCTGAGCGACCTGCTGCGCGCCTTCCTCGAAGATTACGACGGCCAGGAAATCAGCCTTCGGCGGGAGCTGGTGCTGCTGGATCTTTACCTCGGCATCCAGCAGATGCGTTTCAAGGATCGCCTGACGACGCGCATCTACGTCGCGCCCGACACGCTCGACTGTGCCGTGCCCAGCCTGATCCTCCAGCCGATCGTCGAGAATGCGATCCGTCACGGTATCGGTGAGCGCCTGGGCGTCGACTGCGTCGAGATCGAGAGTCGTCGCGATGGCGACACCTTGCGCATCGAGGTGCGCAACCGCAACAGCACGCTGGAAAAGGACGGGCAGTCCGTCGGCAAGGCGAACGGGCACGGCATCGGGCTGTCGAATACGGCGCTGCGCCTTCGTGAGCTCTACGGCGACGCGGCCCAGGTGCGCCTGGACATGATCTGGCCGGAGGGCGTGGTCTGTCGCATCGCGTTGCCGTATCGCGAGATCGAAGAGATCGACGACGCGCCCGAGGTCGTCACGGCATGACGGTCACCGCCCTGGTCGTCGACGACGAGCCGCTGGCCCGCAGCGCCATCGTGCGGCTCTTGCGAGACGACACGGATATCGAGGTACTCGGCGAATGCGGTGACGGCGTATCGGCGGTCAAGGCGATACGCGAGCAATCGCCGGATCTGGTCTTTCTCGACATCCAGATGCCGGGCATCCACGGCATGGACGTGGTGGCGACCATCGGCGCGGCCCGCATGCCGGCCACCGTTTTCGTGACGGCCTTCGAGCACTACGCCGTCAAGGCCTTMGAAGCGAACGCCGTGGACTATCTCGTCAAGCCCTTCAGCCGGCAGCGTTTCACCGAGACCTTGCAGCGTGCGAAGGCGCGACTCTCTGCTGCAGCCGTCCAGGCGGCAGGAGGCTCCGGCATGCAGCAGGTACTCGACGCACTGCGTCAGCGCGATAACTACCTGGAGCGCATTCCCGTACGTACCGATGAACACGTGGCCTTCGTCGATGTCGGCGATATCGTCTGGATCAAGGCCGATGGCAATGTCGTTCAGATCCACCTTGCCGACCGCCAGTACGAACTACGCGAAACCATGGCCGGTCTTGCCGAACGCCTCAACCCCAACCAGTTCGCGCGCATCCATCGTTCCGCCATCATCAACGTCCGCCGCGTGCAGGCTATCCATCCGTGGTTCAACGGCCACCACGTCGTCACCATGGACACGGGACAGAAGCTGCGCATGAGCCGCTACCAACACGAAGCCTTCCTCCGCCTGGTCTCCACCCGCCCCCCCAACTGATCGCAGCAACTTCACGCCTCCCACGACACGCTTTCTCGTTATCCGCGCTCACCACCGATGCGCAAGAACTTACGAGGCGCGTCATGCCAGCCAAGGGAATCGTCGAACCACAGGACCGCGCAGAAAATCTCACCGCGCTACGCAATCTGAAAATGGCGCGCTCCGCGCACGCCTTCGTCCGCGGCAATACCATCCAGTTCTACGACTGGCTGGAGCAAGCCGGCCGCACGCTGCCAACGGGTCCGGACATCTGGATCTGCGGCGATTGTCACGTCAGCAACATCGGTCCGGTGGCCGACAACAACGGCGGCATCGACATCCAGATCCGCGATCTCGACCAGACCGTCATGGGCAATCCCGCGCACGACATCGTGCGGCTGGCAGTCTCCCTCGCCACCGCCGCGCGCGGCTCGGATCTTCCCGGTGTGATAACGGCACGCATGGTGGAGCAGTTGATCGACGGCTACGAACGGGCCATGGGCAGTGGTCGCAAGGAGTACCGGCTCGTGGCGCGTCCGTCCTGCATCAGCCTGGTCATGAAGGCAGCGACCCGGCGGCGGTGGAAACACCTTGCCGCCGATCGCATCGAAGGCGCAAAACCGACGATTCCGTTGGGCCGCCACTTCTGGCCCGTCACCGACGAGGAGCGCGCCGAACTGGAGACGCTCGCCTCGAGCGACGGCATGCAGAAACTGGTCACCCAGCTCGTGCACCGCGCGGACGATGCCAGGGTCGAACTGGTCGACGCGAAGTACTGGGTGAAGGGTTGCAGCTCCCTGGGACGACTGCGCTACGCGCTGCTGATGCGGGTCAGCGGCCGTAAGGAACTCTGCCTGGTGGACATCAAGGAGGCCCTGCGTGCTGCCGCACCACGAAGCGCGACCGCCGATATGCCGCGAGACAACGCCCTCCGGGTGAAGGAAGGGGCGCTCCATCTCGCCCCCAATCTCGGCCAGCGCATGATGGCCTCGCGTATCCAGGGAAAGACGGTGTTCGTTCGTGAACTGCGCCCACAGGATCTCAAGATCGACCTCGAGCAGATGGCGCCCGACGATGCGATGGAGGTCGCTCGTTACCTCGGCAACGTGGTCGGGCGAGCGCACGCCGCCCAGTTGAGTCGCGAGCAGCGCAAGAGCTGGCTCGCCGAACTGGCACGCAACCGTCCGCAGAATATCGACGCACCCTCGTGGCTATGGCGCAGCGTGGTCGAGCTGGTCCAGGCGCATGAGGGTGGGTATCTCGAACACTGTCGCAAATACGCCGGCGCCCTGGCCTAAGAGCATTTGCCTCCTACAGGGAATAGGCGAACTCATAGTGGTGCTTGCCGTCGGCGATGATGATCTTCATCGAACCGCTGAGCCCCTTCAGCTCGTCCATACCCGATTCGGGAACGACATCGATGGTCCATTCCGTCGGAACGCCGCCGACCATGAGGGCGCGATGGATCATCACGAAGCTGCCCTTGCGGCCGCCCAGCGTGCCGCTGATCTTTTCCAGCGCCACGTAGCCGCCCGCGGTCTTGCCATCACCGGCCGCCAGCATCTCGCCCTGGCTGCTACCGTCGATGTCACCGTGAAACTGCTTCTGCAGGGAAAGGCGAGCCAGCCCGGACCCCTCGGCGGCGGGGTTGTCCGGCGTCTGCGGCTTCACCTCGACGTTGAAACTTCCCCTGGCGTGCTGCAAAGAGGCATGGCTGTTCATGGAATCCCCAGGCGTGGCGATTAGGAATGTTTCCCGGGTTATACGCCGGCCGGGCGCGCGGAGCGACATCTGCCCTAACATACCGCCCACGTCCCGTCACAAGGCTCCGGTCCACCATGCAAGCCCTCCTGTTCGACCGCTTTGGCGGCACCGACGTCCTCCGCTGGGACAGCATCGCCGACCCGGTTCCCGGGCCCGGGCAGGTACTGGTTCGCACGCAGGCCGTGGGCCTGAACTTCGCGGACGTGTATCGGCGTAACGGTACCTACCATCTGTCGGGGCAGGCGCCGTGGATCCTGGGCTATGAAGGCGCTGGCGTCGTGGCCTCGCCGGGCAGCCCCTACCCGCAAGGTTCGCGGGTGGGCTTCGCGGACATGCCGTTCGCCAACGCGGAGCTGGTCGCGGTCGACATCGACAAGCTGATTCCCTTGCCGGATGACATTGCCTCCGAAACGGCCGCGGCGGTCCTGCTCCAGGGGCTCACCGCGCAGTACCTGGTGACCGTTAGCTCCCAGCCGCAGCCGGGGCAGATCGCCCTCGTACACGCAGCGGCAGGCGGCGTCGGTCTGCTACTCGTGCAGATGCTGCGCGCGAAGGGTGTCCTGGTGATCGGTGTGGCTTCGTCGGACGCCAAGCGTGACGCGGCGCGACGCGCCGGCGCGGACATGGTCATGGGCTACGACGACCTCGTCGAGCGCGTGCAGGACGCCACCGCAGGCGCTGGCGTGCACGTGACCTACGACTCGGTAGGCCGCACGCTTGGCGAAAGTCTGGCGGCGACACGTACGGGCGGCACGGTGGTCTTCTATGGCATGGCCGCCGGCGACCCGGACCCTGTCGATCCGCGCCTGTTGATGGACCGCTCGCTCACTCTCACCGGTGGCGATCTGTGGAACGTGCTGGTCAGCGCCGAGGTTCGCCGGCAGCGAGCCGCCGAGTTGTTCGAGCTCATCCGCAAGGGCACCCTCGTGCCGACGATCGCCGGCACGTTTCCACTGCGTGACGGCGCGAAGGCGCATGCTTTCCTTGAAAGCCGCGGTGCCATCGGCAAGGTCGTCATGACGCTCTGATGCGCCATGGCGCGGCCGGTTCACACCGGTGAAGGCTGCTTTGACGGCACATGGTGCATCTTCGGCGTTCAACCTAGCTGAGGTGTGCCATGGCCAAGAAATCCCCGACGGCGGCAGATACTGCCGCGCCGAAAGCTGCCGTTGCCAAAGACCGGCGTGGGCAGGGCGATGAACTCCACCAGACGGCGGGCGGCGAGCACGCGCCGCTGACGACCAACCAGGGCCTGGTCGTCGGCGACAACCAGAATTCGCTGAAAGCCCACGCGCGCGGCCCGACGCTGCTCGAGGACTTCATCCTCCGCGAGAAGATCACCCACTTCGACCACGAGCGGATTCCCGAGCGCATCGTCCATGCGCGGGGCTCGGCGGCGCATGGTTTCTTCGAGCTGACGGCATCCCTGGCGGAGTACACCACGGCGCGTGTCCTGACCGAGGTCGGTGAACGCACGCCCTTGTTCACGCGGTTCTCGACGGTCGCCGGCGGCTCGGGCTCGGTCGACACCCCGCGCGACGTGCGCGGCTTCGCCGTGAAGCTCTATACGAAGGAGGGTAACTGGGACTTGGTCGGCAACAACATCCCGGTGTTCTTCATCCAGGATGCGATCAAGTTTCCCGACCTGATCCACGCGGTGAAGATGGAGCCCGATCGCGGGTTCCCGCAAGCCGCGAGTGCGCACGACACGTTCTGGGATTTCATCTCGCTCACCCCCGAATCGATGCACATGATCCAGTGGGCGATGTCGGATCGCACCATCCCGCGCTCGCTGCGCATGATGGAAGGTTTTGGCATTCATTCGTTCCGCCTGCTGAATGCGAAGGGTAAGTCGACCTTCGTGAAGTTTCACTGGCGTCCGAAGCTCGGCCTGCAGTCGACCGTGTGGGACGAGGCGGTGAAGCTGGCCGGTGCCGATCCGGACTTTCACCGTCGTGACCTTTTCGAGGCGATCCAGGCGGGCAACTTCCCCGAATGGGAGCTCGGCGTGCAGCTCTTTACCGAGGCACAGGCAGCGACGTTCCCGTTCGACCACCTCGATTCGACCAAGCTCATTCCGGAAGAACTCATTCCGCTGAAGATCGTCGGCCGGATGGTGCTCGATCGCTGGCCGGACAATTTCTTTGCCGAAACGGAGCAGGTCGCGTTCTGTCCCTCGCATCTCGTCCCCGGCATCGATTTCAGCAACGATCCCTTGCTCCAGGGGCGTCTGTTCTCGTATCTGGACACGCAGCTGTCGCGCCTGGGCTCGCCCAATTTCCATCAGCTCCCGATCAATGCGCCGAAGTGCCCGTTCGCCAACCAGCAGCGTGATGGCCACATGCAGACGCAGGTCCCCAAGGGCCGCGTCGCCTACGAGCCCAGTTCGTTGCAGGCGGACTCCCCGCGGGAGGACCCGGCGCGCGGATTCCGAAGCGCGGCCGTGCAGGAAGAGGGCACGCGCGAGCGCGTGCGTGCCGATACCTTCGCCGACCACTACAGCCAGGCGCGGCTGTTCTTCACCAGCCAGACGGCCTTCGAGCAGGCGCATATCGCCTCGGCCTTCGTCTTCGAGCTGTCGAAGGTGGATGCGGTGCACGTACGCGAAGCGATCGTCGGCCATCTGCTTCATGTCGATGAGGATCTGGCGAAACGTGTCGCCGCCGGGCTGGCCATGTCGCCCTTGCCCAAGGCGCCGAAAGCGGCCGCGCCGGTCGTGCCGATGAAGCCGTCCCCGGCTTTGCAGATCATCGGCAAGATGAAGGCGACCCTGCAGGGTCGCGTCGTTGGCATACTGGTCAACGACGGCTCGGATGGCGCCGCGGTGGCGAAATTGCGCAAGGCCGTTGAAGCGGCCGGCGCGACCGTAAAGATCGTTGCCCCCAAGGTGGGCGGGGCAAAGCTTGCCGGCGGCCAGCTACTCGTCGCCGACGGACAGCTGGCCGGTACGCCGTCCATCAACTTCGATGCGGTTGCCGTCCTGCTTTCGACGGAGGGTGCCGCTGCCTTGACGAAGGAAGCCGCCGCGATCGACTTCGTTCGCGATGCCTTCGGTCACCTGAAGGCGCTTGCCCTGGATGACGGCGGCCGCGCGCTGTTTGCCAAGGCGGGACTGGACGCCGACGCGGGCGTAGTCAAGGCGTCGGACGCCGAGGCCTTCGTCAAACTCGCGTCGACCCGGCAGTTCGCGCGGGAGGCGAAAGTGCGTACGCTAGCGTGAGCTCCCACCACCACGCCAAGGGTCGCCCATGAAAGCAAGGTCCCTCGCTGCCGTCGCCATGACCGTCCTCGGTCTGGCGACGGCCATGCCCTCGTCAGCCGCCGATACGGATGAACGCGCCGTGCTCGTGCCCGTCCAGGCCTTCTTCGATGGCATGGCGAAATACGACAGCGCCGCCATACGCGCCACGGTGCAGCCGGAGGGCAGCGTGGCCTTGCTGCGCAAGGGCAAAGTGGTGCGCATGACGCTCGGTGAGTTTGCCGACCACATGAAGCCGGCGAAGGATCGCATCGAGGAGCGGATCTACGATCCGCTGGTTCGCATCGATGGTGACATCGCCATCGTATGGGCGCCGTACGACTTCCTGGTCAACGGGCAGGTGAAGCACTGCGGCACCGATGCCGTGAACCTCGTGCGCATCGACGGGCGCTGGCTGATTACCGGCATTGCGGATAACAGTCGGGATACCTGTCCGGCCCGTTAGGCCGGGCACGAGGATTCAGGCGTCGCCGAACACCAGGTCGATCTCGTTGGAGATGGCTACCATGGCCGCACCGTAACCCGGCTGCGGCTCGCTGCCGGGTGGACCGAGCAAGCGGCTGAGTTGATAGGCGGCTTCGGCGATCCCGTCGAAGCCTTCGGGTGCGGCGAGCGACGCGATGCGGCGTGCGCGGAAACGGCTTTCGTCAAGATCGCCCGCCACCGCGGCCTCGTTCATGGCCACGGCGTCGAAAATGATGTCACCCATGGTGAGGCTATCGGTTTCCTGGCGGTGCACGTCGTAAGTCTCTGATTCGGCCCGGGAGAAGGATACAGCGGGCGCGCGGCCGCAGGCGTCATCAAACTGTGAAATGGCCCACAAGGCGATGCTCAGTGCGGTACCAGCAAGCGGAAAAGCCCTGCGACACACGCTACCGCGGCGACGCCTCCCAGATAAAGCGCCAGGAACCAGGCGGCCTGCCGCAGACGCGAACGCTTCGCCATCAGTGGTAGCCCTCGTCCCCCGGCCGCACTTTCCCGCGAAACACCCAGTACGCGAGGACGGTGTAGGTCAGGATGATGGGAATGACGATAGCCGCGCCGACCAGAGTGAACACCTGGCTCGAGCGCGGCGCGGAGGCGGCCCAGATATCGAGCGAGGGCGGAATGATGTTGGGAAAGATGCTGATCAGCAGGCCGCTGTAGCCAAGGAAAACGATGGCCAGGGTGAGCAGGAAGGGCAGTCGCTCCGCGCCGCGCTTTACAGTGACGAGGATGCCGATCACACAGGCAAGGACCAGCAAGGGCACCGGCAGGAAGAACAGCAGGTTGGGCATGCTCAGCCAGCGTGCGGCCACACTGGGCTGGCCGAGCAGGGTCCAGACGCTGACGATCGCCACCGTCGCGGCAAGGCACAGTGTGAGGGGCCGCATCAGCACGGCCATCCGCCGTTGCAGTTCGCCCTCGGTCTTCATCAACAGCCAGCCGCAGCCCAGCGTCGCGTAGGTCAGCAGAAGGCCGATGCCGGTGAACAGGTTGAACGGCGAGAACCAGTCGAAGGGACCGCCGACGAACTTGCCGTCGCGCACGTCGATGCCCTGCAGCAGGCTGCCGAGGATCACGCCCTGGGCGAACGTGGCCACGCCCGACCCGGCGATGAAGGCGAGGTCCCAGAGGTGTTGTGTACGCCGTGCCTTCGCCCGGATCTCGAAGGCCACCCCGCGGAAAATCAGGCCGCAGAGCATGGCGATGATGGGCAGGTAGGTCGCAGGGAGCAGGACGGAATAGGCGACGGGAAACACGGCGTACAGGCAGGCGCCGCCCAGGACCATCCAGGTTTCGTTGCCGTCCCACACCGGGGCCACGGTGTTGAGCATGACCTCGCGCTCGCCTTCGCGGTCGAAGAACGGGAAGATCAGGCCGATGCCGAGATCGAATCCGTCGAGCATGACGTAGAGGAAGACGCCGAAGCCGATGATGGCCGCCCAGATCATGGGCAAGTCGATATTCATGGCGTGGTTACTCGTCGATGGGATCGGTGGGACGAGACAGCGGACGATGGTCGAAGCGATCGCGACCCAGGCCCGTGTCGCCAGAGGACGAACCTTCGGCTTCGTCGCGCGGCAGGTTCGGACCCTTGGCCATCAGCTTGAGCATGTAGTAGATGCCGGTGCCGAAGACCAGGAAGTACACCATGATGAAGATCATCAGCGAGGTGCCGACCTGGTCCACGGTCAACGCCTTCGACACCGCGTCGCGGGTGCGCATCACGCCGTAGACGACCCACGGCTGGCGACCGGCTTCGGTAGTGATCCAGCCGGCCAGCAGGGCGATCAATCCACTCGGACCCATGAGCAGGGCGAAGCGCTGGAACCATCGCGCTTCGTAGAGTCGCGCGTTGCGCCTCAACAGCAGGCCGAGCACGGCGAGCAGGAGCATCAGCAGGCCCATGCCGACCATGATCCGGAAGCTCCAGAAGACGATCGTCGAATTGGGCCGGTCTTCGCGGGGGAAGGATTTCAGCCCCTGGATCTCGCCGTCCCAGGTGTGCGTGAGGATGAGACTGCCCAGGTGGGGCACCTTGATGGCGTAATGCGTGGTCTCGTTCTCCATGTCGGGCCAGCCGACGAGGTTGAGCGAGGTACCGCCGTGTTCGGTCTCCCAGAGACCTTCAATGGCGGCGATTTTCGCCGGCTGGTGTTCGCGCGTGTTGAGGCCGTGCGCGTCGCCCGCGGCGATCTGGATCGGCACGACGACGAGCATCATCCACAGTGCCATGGAGAACGACTTGCGGATACCGGCATCGCGTCGGCCACGCAGCAGATGCCACGCCGCGCAGGCGCCGACGAGCATCGCGGCGACGATGAAGGCCGCCAGCGCCATGTGCACGAGCCGGTAAGGGAAAGAAGGGTTGAAGACGATCTTCAGCCAGTCGACCGGGACGATCCGTCCGCCGACCACTTCATAACCCTGTGGGGTCTGCATCCAGCTATTGGAGGAAAGGATCCAGAAGGTCGAGATGAGCGTTCCGGTGGCCACCATCAGCGTGGCGAAGAAATGCGCCTTTGGGCCGACCCGCGTCCAGCCGAACAGCATGATGCCGAGGAAGCCGGCCTCGAGGAAGAACGCGGTCATTACTTCAAAAGCGAGCAGGGGGCCGGTGACCGACCCGGCGAACGCGGAGAAACCCGACCAGTTCGTGCCGAACTCGTAGCTCATGACCACGCCGGAGACGACACCCATGCCGAAGCCCACGGCAAAGATCTTCGACCAGAAGAAGAACAGTTCCTTGTAGACGACCTTGCCGGTCTTCAGCCACAGGCCCTCCAGCACGGCGAGGAAGCTGGCCAGCCCGATGCTGATCGCCGGGAAGATAATGTGAAAGGACACGGTGAAGGCGAACTGCCACCGGGCAAGGAGAAGCGCCGTGTCGGATACGTTCACTCGAGAGTCCGTGCGTGGGAGCCGGCCCCTAGTGTCCCAAGTCCCGGAGCCGCTGGATTGGTCAAATCGGCCACCGCGGGCGCGACCGATCGTCGCGCCGATTCGGCAGGCTCACTTAACTTTGCAGGTCGCCGGCCGATGATCCTGCGACCTTGCACAAGGAATGCCTGTGAAGCTTCGTCTCCTGCGGCTCGTTTCCCCCATCGTCGTCCTCCTTGCAGGCTGCATGGGTGACGACTTCCATCTCTCGGGCAAGTCCGCCGACGGCGCCGACATCGTCCTGGAAGGCCAGCGGGGAACGGTGAGCTGGCACTGGGGGCCGAAGGCGTATTCGCAGCCTTTTACGCTGGACAAGAAAGACCTGTCGCACGCTCCCAGCGGTTGGGACGGCACGTTGGACCTGACACTGAGCGGCGGCCGACGTCTGACCCTGGCCGGCGAACACGGCACCTTCGTCTGCAAGAAGGGCTGCGACGACCTGCACCTCCCCCTCGTCTGGACCGTCGCCGACAAATAACCCGGCCACCACAAACGACGCCACGCTACTCCTGTAGGAGCCGATTCATCGGCGATCCACGTCGCCGGAACGGCCCAACGTGCGTATCCTTCAAGCCCCAGGTCGCTCCGTGCGGCACAGTCCGCAAAACCCCGGAGCCGCAACACGATGGACAATCCCACCCCGTCGCGAGTCCTGACTCGCGGCACGCTTTACGCCATGGCCCTCGCTACCGGCCTGGCCGTTGCAAACATCTACTACAACCAGCCGATGCTCGGGATCATGTCGCGCGATCTGCACGACGGCGCCGTGGAGCGCTGGATCCCGACGCTTACCCAGCTGGGCTATGCCGCTGGCCTGCTGTTTCTCGTTCCCTTGGGCGATGCGCTGGAACGGCGCCGCCTCATCGTCGTGCAGTTCGTCGTGCTGGCCATCGCCATGGCGGCGGCCGCGCTCTCGCCCGGCCTGGCCACGCTCGCGGTCGCCTCGGTGCTGGTCGGCGCGATGGCCACCGCCGCACAGCAGATCGTGCCGTTCGCCGCCATCCTCGCCGAGCCGTCGAAGCGTGGCGCGGCCGTTGGCACGGTCATGAGCGGCCTGCTCACCGGCATCCTGCTCAGTCGCACGGTGGCGGGCTTCGTCGCCAGTGCGGCAGGGTGGCGCGCGATGTTCTGGCTGGGCGTACCCATCGCCTTGATGGGCGCCGTGCTGATGCGCATGCGCCTCCCCGAGCACCATCCCACGCGTCGGGTGAGCTACGGCGAACTGATGTCGTCGCTGGTCGCCCTGTGGCGCCGCGAGCCTCTGCTGCGCCGTGCGGCGCTGACCCAGGCGGTGATCTTCGCGTCCTTCTCGGCGTTCTGGACGGTGTTGGCACTGCGTCTCGAACAGCCACCGCTGAATCTGGGCGCCGCCTCGGCGGGTCTTTTCGGCGTCGTCGGGGCGGTTGGCGTGGCCATGGCACCGCTGGCCGGGCGCGTCGCCGATCGTCGAGGGCCGTGGCGGGTGATCGCGGCCGGCGCGCTGGCGACGGTACTGGCCTGGGTGGTCTTCGCGCTGTGGCCGACGCTCGCCGGGTTGATCGTCGGCGTCATCCTGCTCGACTTCGGCGTGCAGATCGCGCTCGTTTCCCACCAGCATGTGGTCTACGGCCTGCACCCCGAGTTCAAGAGCCGGCTCAATACCCTGTTCATGACCACGATGTTCCTCGGCGGTGCGACAGGCTCGTTCGCGGCTGCCGAAGTGTGGCGACGTGCTGGCTGGACGGGCGTGTGCGTCCTCGGTGGCGGCCTCGCCGCGATCGCGCTGGTGTCGCGTTTGTTGCATCGCGTGCCGGCGACGCACTGAGACCCCCCAAACAGGGGGTCACCGCCTGCGTGGCGCTGTCTAGCATCCGGGTCGTCTCCCGTTGCGAGCCACGCCATGAACTTCGCCCAGATCCCGGCGCCGGTCCTCACGCGCCGGGTCCCGCATCCCACCGCCGAGCGCGTTCGTGGCCTGCTGCGGAAGGCACTGCAGCAGATCGACGCGACCGATGCGCCGGATCGCGACGCGTGCGCGCGCTACATCGTGCTGGCCCTGCAGATTCACACCAACGCGGTGCCGGTGTCTGCCGACGTGGTGCCCAGTGGGCTCGCCGCCTGGCAGATCCGCGTGGTCCACGAGATGGCGCTGGCCAACCTCGACGCGGCCTTGTCGATCAGGGAACTCGCTGCCGCATGCCGGCTGTCGCGTGGTTATTTCACACGCGCCTTCAATGCCACCTTCGGTGTCAGTCCGCACCGCTGGCGCCACGGCCACCGGCTCGACCACGCACGGACCTTGTTGCGGACGACCGACGGACCGATCGCGGAAATCGCGATCAGCTGCGGCTTCAACGACCAGGCCCATTTCACCCGCGCCTTCAAGACCGCCACGAACGTTACCCCCCACGCCTTCCGCCAACAATGTAGGAGCCGATTCATCGGCGATCCCGCGCCAGCGGGCCAGCCCGCCGCAACACCCATCGCCGCTGAAGCGGCTCCCACACAGAGCACAGCTCCGACACAGAGCACAGCTCCGACACAGAGCGCGGTCTCTACCGGTAAGCTCGATCCATGACCCCCGAGCCTATCCGCGTCCTCATCGTCGACGACCACCCGTTGTTCCGCGCGGGCGTCGCAGCGATTCTCGACGACAGCCCCGGGTTCGACGTCGTCGGCCAGGCGGGCACGGGCCACGAAGGCATCGAAGCCTGGCGCCGGCTGCTGCCCGACGTGGCCCTCGTCGATCTGCAACTGCCCGATATGGAAGGCACGCGCGTCATCGCCCTCATCCGCGCGCATACGCCAGCGGCTCGCGTCATCGTGCTGACGACGTACGGTGGCGATGGCAACGCGCGCCGGGCGCTGGCAGCTGGCGCCAACGGGTATCTGCTGAAGACCTCGCTGGTGGACGACCTCGTCGGAACCATCCACGCGGTGCATGCCGGCCAGCAGCGCATTGCGACCGAGGTGGCGCAGGACCTGACCGAGCACTATGGCGACCAGGCACTCTCCGAACGCGAGCTCGATGTATTGCGTGGCGTGGCCCTGGGCCTGGAAAACAAGCAGATCGCCGCACGCCTCGGCTTGTCCGCCGAGACGGTCAAGGAGTACCTCTCGAACGCGATGGGCAAACTCCGCGCAAGCAACCGTGCGCATGCCATCGCACTGGCCATGGAGCGCGGCTTCCTGCGTTGATCGCGCAGGGTTTCATCCCTCTTACCCTGCAGGAAAATGTCCATGCGCTTCCGTTCCTTGTTTCTCGGTATCGCACTCGTCGTTGCCGCACCGACTTCAGTGCTCGCCGCTACCACGCCGGATTTCTCCGCGGGGCCGCAGTACGACACCACGCACGTTTACCTGGCGCCACAGGACGTCGATGCCTTCGTTCGCAGTTTCGCCGCCACGTTCGAAGGCCAGTCGACGAAGCAGGGCGTCGCTACCGTGACGCCGACGCCGTCGAGCACCTCGACCCAGGTGGTGCAGAGTCCGTCGGGCGCGGTGTCCGTCTTCGGCTTCCGCACCCCGGTGCCGTATCCCTTCGGCCTCGAGCGCACGGGCTACCTGGTGACGGACCTCGACGCCGCGATCAAGGCGGCGGAACAGGCGGGTGCGGCCACCGTGGTGGCTGCGTTCGACGATCCGATCGGCCGTGATGCCGTGATCAGCTGGCCGGGCGGGGTGAACATGCAGCTCTACTGGCACACGAAGACGCCGAGCTACGAACCGCTGCGTCATGTACCGGAGAATCGCATCTACCTGCCCGCGGCCAGCGCGGCGAAGTTCGTCCAGGCATTCACGCGCTTCGCCCACGGCAAGGTCGTGTCCGACGATGCGAAGGCTTCGCTGACGGAGCTGGGCGGTACGTCGGGCACCTATCGCCGGATCCGGATCGAGTCCGGTTACGGCAAGGCGACCGTGCTGGTCACCGATGGGCACCTCGTCTGGCCGTATGGTCGCGAGGTGACCGGCTACGAGGTGGACGATCTCACGGCGGCGCTGGCGCGTGCCATGCAATCCGGCGCGCAGATCGTGGTGCCGGCACACGACGAAGGTGACCGCCACGCCGCGATGCTGCAGTTCCCCGGCGGCTACCTCGCGGAAATCCACGCCGCAAGGTAACCGTTACTCAATGTAGGAGCCGATTCATCGGCGATTGGGTGCTCGCAGCACCCCGGCCCGCTGCCGCGGGATCGCCGATGAATCGGCTCCTACCTTCGATCGAACGCGTTCGATCAGAAGTCGAACGAGGCCGAGACCAGGAACGTCCGCGGCGTGCCCTGGGTCAGGTAGCTACCCGTTGACGCAGCTGCCCAGTAGCCCTTGTTGGTGATGTTGTGCACGGTGAGGCGGAAGGTCACCGGGACGCCGTCCAGCGTGCTGGAGGCGCGGGCACCGACATCGAACGTCGTCCAGGCCGGGATGTCCAGCGTGTTGGTCACGTTGACGTACTGCTTGCCCGTACGAACGGCGCGGGCGCTGAGCGTGATGTCCGGCGTGTTCGGGATGTCCCATTCCGCGCCGAGGTTGGCCTGGAAGCGCGGCACGCCGATGGCGTCGTTGCCGTTGTTGGTGCCACCGTCGGTCTTGGTCAGCTCCGGCTGGATGTAGTTGGYACCGCCGAGCACGCGAACGCCCTGGGTCGGTTCACCGAAGAAGCTCCACTCGGCACCACGGTTACGCTGCTCGCCGGCGACGACGTAGGTGTTCGTGGTCGTGTCGACATAGCCACTCGGCTGCTTGATCTGGTACAGGCCGAAGGTGCTGCCGAACGCGCCCGCATCCCACTTCACGCCCACTTCGTTCTGCTTCGACTTGAACGGCGAAAACACCTTGCCGGCGTTGGTCAACACGGCGTCGCCGAACTTGATCGGCGCGGTATCGCCTTGGGTGAGCGCTTCGATATGGTTGGCGTACACCGAGAACTGTTCGTTGATCCGGTAGTTCACGCCGAAGATCGGGCTGTTGGTGTACTGCTCGTACTCGGCGTTCTTTGCGCCGCCCTGATTGGTGTAGTCGTAGCCAATGACGTGCATCTTCTGGCGACGAACGCCTGCCGTCACCTGGAGCTTGTCGTCCATGAAGCCCAGCGTGTCGGACACGGACAGGCTTCGTGTGATGGTGCGTCCGGTGATGTCGGGCGCGCCGGAATCGCCGATGTACTCGGGGCGCGACACGTCGATGGGATCGTAGATGTTCGTGGCGAAGGTGCCCGAGTACTCATAGGCAACCTTCTTCCGGGTGTTGAGCGCGGAGAAGCCGACCGTGACGCGGTGCGTGACGTCGCCCGTGTTGAACTTCGCATTGAAACCGGCTTCGCCCGTGGCCGTGTTCGCCACATAAGGCACGGTAAAGCGCGACTCGGTCGCGTCACCCGCCGCATTGCTGACCGTGGGGCTGACGTAGTCGCCGAACTCGTTGCCATGGTGCGCACCGGCGGCTACGTAGCCCGTCAACCAGTCCGTGATGTCGTATTCCGCGCGGACGACGCCGAAGGTGTCTTCCAGCTGGGAGCCGGACCACGACTGGGCGTAGTTGGTCTTTGCCGAAGGCGCCTTCGGAACGACGCTGCCGACGAAGACGGTCGAGCGACCCCCATTGATGGTCTGCTTCTGATAGCCGAGATCGGTCGTGACGCGCAGCCGATCGCCCGTGTAGTCGAAGCCGATGGCGAGGGCGTTGACGCGATGGTTCTCGCCGTCGATCGCGGTACCGCCGTTTCGTGACACCGCGTTGACCCGCACGCCGAACTCGTCGTTCGTACCGAAGCGGCGCCCGATATCCGCCGTGGCCCCGATCTGGCCGTCACTGCCGTAGTCCACGCCGACGCGGGTGATCGGGTCGACCGTCGCGCGCTTGGGCGCGATGTTGATGCTGCCACCGATACCGGATCCGCCCGGCGAGACGCCGTTGAGGAAGGCGCTCGCGCCCTTGAACACTTCAACGCGGCTGACCAGCTCGGGAGCGAGCAATTGGCGGGGAAGCAGGCCATAGAGGCCGTCGAAGCCGATGTCGTCGCTATACAGCTGGAACCCGCGGATCACGAAGGTCTGCGAGTAGTTGCCGTAACCGAAGCCCGTGCGCACGGCCGGATCGTTGGCGACGACGTCACCCAGGGTATGGGCCTGCTGGTCGCGGATGAGCTTGTCGGTATAGCTGGTCATGGCGAACGGCACGTTCATCATGTCCTGGTTACCGAGGACACCAAAGCGGCCACCCTGGGCCACCTGGCCACCGGCGTACGCCGCCGTAGGCGCCGCGACGTCGGCCCTGACCTGCACGTCGGACAACGTGGTCGTGTTGTCCTGGGGCCTGCGCTGCGTATCTTCGTTCTCGTCGGCGGCGTGGGCCGCACCGGCGATCAGGAGGGTTCCCAGCACGGCGGCGCGGATGGAAAGGGTCAGACGGCGACGAGCCGGAAGGGCGGTGTGCATGGTGGTCCTGGGCATGGAAGCCTCGATCAAAGGCGAATAGAAATGAGAATCGCTCGTATTATGATCGAGATTGCAGCAGTCGCCTAGGGGCAGAGCCGGCCCGGACAGCCAGCAGGCGTGTCCGAGCCGAACCCTTCCACCGATTCGAAGGGAATTACGGCATCAGGACCTTATCGACGACATAGATCACGCCGTTCGACTGCATCACGTCGCCGATGGTGACGTGCGCGACGCCGCCCTTGGCATCGGTCACATCGAGCGTCTTGCCTGACTGGCTGACCGTGAGCGGCTCGCCTTCGACCGTCGTCAGGCTGGCCTTGCCGTTGCCCTTGCTCACCAGGGTCATGAGATCGGACGCGGTGTAACGACCCGACACCACGTGATAGGTGAGGATCTTGGTCAGGGTGGCCTTGTTCTCGGGTTTGACCAGCGTGTCGACGGTGCCTGCCGGGAGGGCGTTGAACGCTTCGTTGGTCGGCGCAAAGACGGTGAACGGACCCGGGCCCGAGAGCGTGTCGACCAGGCCGGCCGCTTTCACTGCGGCGACGAGGGTGGTGTGATCCTTCGAGTTGACCGCGTTCTGGACGATGTTCTTGGTGGGATACATCGCGGCGCCGCCGACCATGACGGACTTCTGCATGGCCATGGCGTCGTCGGCGAAGGCGACGTCCACCGCGCCAAGGGCAGCGGTAAGGGCAAGAGCGATGTGCAGCGTGCGGGAAAGCGTGCGGCTGGTCATGGCGAATCCTCGATCCCCGTGATTGGGGTATCAAGTCATACGCAGCTTTTCCGCGTCCGGATGCAGCGGACGCGGAAAAGCGTGGTTTCAGCTCGTCACACGGTGACGACAATGCGGCCGACGTGCTCGTTTTTTTCCAACGTGCGGTGAGCCTCGACGATGTCGTCGAAGGCGAAATTTTGCGCAATGCGCGGCTTGAGTTTGCCGCTGGCCAGTCCCTCGCTGATGAAGGCCACGGCGCGCGCCTGGCGCTCCGGGTCGGTCGTGGTGCCGAACAGGTTGTAGCCGCGGATCACCGGCTCGTTCGGAATGATGTCGAGCAGGGGCAGGGGCGTGACCTCATCGCTCAAGGCGCCGTAGACAAAGACCGTCGCACCGTGCGCGAGCGCGGCGAGCAAGGTGGGGAACTGCGAGCCACCCACGGCTTCGAAAGCGAACGTCGCGCCTTTGCCGTCGGTGAGGCGCTTCACCTCGGCGACGAGATCCTGTTCCTCGGTCGCGATGACATGCTTCGCACCAGCGGCAAGCAGCGCGTCGCGTTTCGCGCTGCTGCGGGTGAGCGCGATGGGCGTGGCGCCCAGCATGTTGATCATCTCGATCGCACCGAGGCCGACGCTGCTCGATGCGGACGACACGAGTACGACATCGCTCGTCGTCAACGGATGGCGCTCGGCGAACGCACCGTACGGCGTGATGTACGGGTTCCAGATGGCCGTGGCTTCTTCGAAGGAAAGGCCGGCGGGAATCGCCACCACGGCATGCGCGGGTGCGAGCACGACCTCGCCATAGAGACCGTAGTCGTTCTGAGAGAACGAGGGGATGGTGGTGACCGCGTCACCGGGTTTGACGTGAGTCACTTCGGAACCAACCGCGTCGACGATGCCGGCGACTTCGTAGCCCAGGCGCGCAGGCAGGCGAACCTCTTCCACGTAGCTGCCCTTGCGCCACATGGATTCGGCGCGATTCAGGCCGATCGCGCGTACCTGGATGCGGACCTCGCGCGGCCCGGGTGCGCCAACCTCGACCTCGCGGAACTGGAGAACGTCGGGAGCGCCGTAGCTTTCGAACTGGACAATGCGTGACATGAAGGAACCTCGGACAGAAGAGAAGGCGGGCGGCACGTGGCCGCCACGCCCCCAAACGTGTGTCCGGGGCGAGAAGAAAGAAGCCGCTGCGATGTCCGAACACTTCGGACATGGACGGCCGGGCCTGAAACAAAGGTGCCCCTGGTTCCGTAGTGGGATCCAGGGGCACACGCGCTGGCCATGAGGGCTGGCCGGGTTGCTATCAGCGACCGAGATCGCTCAGGAAGCGCTTGGTGTACTGCAGCGGCGTGGTGCTGGGCACGGAATTGCAGGTCGGCGAAGCCGAGCCGCCCGCACACGGCGTGTCGCGATCGAGCGACCAGAAGTGCACGCCGGCGAGCTTGTTGGTCGACGCGTAGGCCGCGATCTTGTCGACGTTGGCCAGGCTGACGATCTCGCTCGAGGCATCGTTCACCCCAATCATCGGCGTGATCTCGATCTTGCTCAGCGGAATGCCGTAGGTGTGCTGAAGATTGGTCACGGACTGGATCGCGGACTGACCCATGTCGCAGGTGCCATTACTGACCACGCAGATACCCGCGCTCGCTCCGGAGCCATAATCCATGGCCATCAGGTTGATCGTGTAATTGACCAGCGCGGACGCCTTGACGGCGCGGACCACCATGTCACCGGTAGTGTTGACGCCACCATAGCTACCGTCCGACGCGGCGAGCGTGGCCAGGGTGAACGAGAAGCGCAGGTTCGGATACTGGCTCTGCGCAGCAACGGCGCCGGCGATCAGCGAGTTGATCTGCGCCGGTGTCTGGCCCGCTTCGATATCGAAGTCGACGCCGACCATGTGTGGGCTCATGTACGTCGAAATGAACTTCGCCATGCCGGCGTTGCTGCCGCAGGTGAAGCTGCCGGCCTGCCCGCCGGTCGAGACCACGTAGTTGATGCCGGCGCTGTTCAGACGGCTGATGTTCGCACTGGCGAAGGACGCGGCAGGCAGGCCGCCCCAGTTCTCGCTGCCGCATTCACCGGTCGCGAAGGCGAGGGTGATCGCGCCGAGGTTGGGCACCTGGGTCGAGACGAGGCTGCCACTGCCGACCACCGGAATACGCGTACCGGTGACCAACGTCGACATGATGTTGGTGTTCCAGTCGAGGTTGATCGTGATGTCCTTGTAGGGACTGAACAGCAGGTCGCCAGCGGCCGGCGGCGGATTGGTCGGCGGCGGGTCGACCGGGGGTGGCGTGGTGCCGCCCGTACAGGAGCCCTGCGATGTCCACGGCTGGCCCGAGCCACTCGCGCCGCTATGCGTCGCCGGGTCGTCGCCCTGGGTCCACCAGTTGGCGAGGTAATTCACCCCGTTCTCGCTGGCCGTGCTGCCGCCCGTATAAACCGAGCCGGCATTCCATGCCGCGGCACATGCGCCAGCGGCGTGCGCCGTCTGCACCGGTACAGCGGCGGAAAGAGCCAGCGCGACCGCTACACCGAGTGTGCCGGAGCAGCCGCCGAGCAGCGCATGGGACCGAACCTTTGTCGTCTTCGTGAACATCGAACGCCTCCTGCCTTGGGTTGGTGGCGTTGATTTAGTCCTCGATGACAACGTTGTCTATTTGCCATTTGGCGAAGTGTGACGCCGGACGTGAAGGCTGATTTAACAGACAATGCGGCGCTGCAACGCCCTAGGGCGCCATTCCCGCCGACAACGCCGGGAAGTCGCCAAAGCGGCTTGATGCATCGCGGCAGGCGCGAAAAAATGTCTTGTCTCGTCCGGATGTCTCTCATGACAACGAAAGCCACCGGTTTCACCTCCCGGGTAGGCGCGACTCATGGGATATGTCACCGTTAAGAGATGCCGGGACCCGATCCGGCCAGGAGCAAGAACGCATGCTGTCCCGTTTGAAGATGATCGCCCTGGGTGTTTTCGCGACCGTTGCCGCCACCACGGCGATGGCACAGAGCGCGGCACCGGCGCCCGCCCCGACCAAGGGCGCGCCCGCCGCCCAGGTGCCCAGCGATCCCCAATTCGAGGCGGCGAAGAACTTCGTGTCCTTCTACACCTTCAATCGCCTTGCCTATAAGCAGGTCTGCGACAAGCAGGCGGTCGACGTGGGCACCTTCGTGACGACCTTCGTCAACGAAAACGCGGGTGCCTACGCCAAGGCGTTGTCCGTCCTGCAGGCGCATGGCCTCTCCGAAGCGAAGGTGTTGGCCAAGTTGCAGCCAACCATCGCCTCGTCGGAGCCGGACGTGCGGCAGGCGTTGCAGGACAGCGCGGCGAGGGAGAATGCGGGCTCGACGCCGCTCGACGGCTGCAAGTTCCTCGCGACGCATGGCGAGAAACTCGCGGGTGATCTCGACCTGCGGAAATCGCACCCGGAAGTGATCCAGGCGCTCAGCGGCAACAAGCCCTAAGGAGAGGTTGTAGCGCCTGGAGCGAAGGCCTCAGGCCTCCGGGTTCGCCGCCAGCCATGCCGTGACATAGGCCTCGAGCGAAAGTTTCGTCGGAACCTTGAGCGCAGCCTCGCGGACGAACCGCGTCGAGGCGGTGAGGAAGGCCTGTTTTGCCTGGTTGCTGGCCTGGCGCACGCGCGCCTGGCTCTGGCGAACCTGCACCAGATGCGGCGAAGGCTGGCCGGGCTTGGCGAACTTCTGGTAACGGCGCAGTTCGTCGGCCACCGTCGCGGTGTCCGTGGCGGCCTGTTTCATGGCCTGGGCGGCCGTGCGTACGTCGATCAGGGCCGTCGATGCGGCCGGGGAGAGGTTGGTCATCCAGCGAGCTTAGAGCATCGTAGCCACGATCAGCGGATCTTTCGGTGCGCCTTGAGCTCGTGGGCGATGCGTTCGAGCAGGGGATCCAGCGCGAGCGGCGCCTTGAGCGAGCGCAAGGTGGCGCGGAGGGCCCTCAGGTCCTGCTTAGCGCCAAGCGCATCGGAGATCCGTGACATGCCATGCACGGCTGCCTTGTCGTGCGCGCTGCGCTTGTGCGCCGACTTGCCCGTTGCCTTCAACACCTTGCGCCAGAATTCCAGCTGCATGCGCAGTCGCCTGGCGCGTCGGCGCCAGCGGTGCAAGTTGGCTACCGAGCTGTCCTTGCGTACCCGTTTTTCGGCCCTCGCCACCCGTCGCTCCGAGGTGGCTATCGCCTGTTCGATCGTGCGTCGGGTAACAGCTTTCCAGGGCAGGACTTCGATGGCGTCGCCGAGGTCGCGGATCTGATGGCGGCGTTTGAGGAAGCGCGGGTCCTTCGCTAGCGCGGCCGCGAGGCGGCCGTCCCGACGGTTCTCCAGGGCATGGATGGCTGCCTGCCACTCGGGCGACGGGCCTGGACCGGCAAGCACCTGGGCGGTATGCAATGCCACATGGGCATCGCGCAAGGGGGAGAGGCCCACCGCGAGCTTGCCGATGCGTGCGGTAAGGGCAGGCAGCTGTGCGGCGAAGGGTTCCGCGCCGAGCGTCAGAAGGCTCTTGAGTCGGCGTAGGGACTTACGAGCTTCGTGGATGCCGCGATGCCGGTCCTTCACGTCAGCCAGGGCCCGCGCCGCTCCTCGACATTCACGCCCAGCCAGAGCGGCGAGGGCGGCTTGGATGCTGGGTGGAGGCGTGTGTGGCATTGGCACTAAATACCACGAGATGACCCGGCAAGCTCTTGTTGTTTGCCGAATGCGCGTCCTCTACCATGCCGCACGCTTAAAAGGACGTTCTGCATGGATGAGAGTATGAGTCCCCGCGACTTTCGCCGAATGAGAGGAAACGGCGGACGCACGCCAGGAAGGTTTTCGCACGGCTTGAGCTCCTACGTGCTTATCTCATGCGCGCTTCAGTGGTACGCGGGAGCTGATCTCATGTTTCCGATGATGACGATCGCGGCTTGTGAACTTGTTTTGTACTTCACTCTTAACGCGTCACGTACGCGACTGATCTCCACGCTGAGCGTTCAAGCTGGCCCGATCATCTGGCACCGCTTGGCTATRTCGATAGCGGGAGCCATGGCTCCGTTGCACGCGGCCATGCTTCCGTCCAGCATGGGTCTGTTGGGGCTTGGTTACTTGATGATCAGGCCAGGCAGGCTTCCGTTGTACATGCTCGGAACGTACCAGTTATGCGAGGTCATCCCGGAGCTCTTGCAACTTGCACAAGCGCCTTGGGACACCGAGCTTTCAAAACAGCTTGTAGTGAGTACGACGTTGCGGCTCTGGGCGCTTTTTGTCATGGGCCGGCTTCATCAAGAATTGCTCAAAGCACCTTCCCCCACTGGGGCCAGTACCTGATGCCTGTTCAGGTTGATTTTCACTGACTGACATAAGACGGTCACACCGCCTTGTTACCTCTGGTCTGTCTTAACCGGAGGCGCACCATGAACAGTACGGTTTTGAGCGAGCCGAGTGCCGGCTCACCGCTTACCCGCTACCTGAGCCTGGGGGTGTTCGCCGCCGTCATGCTCGTCGCAGCGATCTACGTCGGTTCGCAGCTGAGCCACGACCTCCACGTCGCGCCCACCAGTCCGACCTTCGAATATTTCCTGCTCGGCATCGCGTTGCTGATCGCCCTGGGCTTCGAGTTCGTCAACGGATTCCACGACACTGCCAATGCGGTGGCGACGGTGATCTATACACGCTCACTGCCGGCGACCTTCGCCGTCGTGTGGTCGGGCGGCTGGAACTTCGTTGGCGTGATGATTTCCAGCGGTGCCGTCGCTTACGCGGTGCTGCAATTGCTGCCCATCGCCCTGGTGCTCAACGTGGGTTCGTCCGTTGGCTTCGCCATGGTGTTCGCCTTGTTGCTGGCGGCGATCATCTGGAACCTCGGCACCTGGTACCTCGGGCTTCCTTCATCGAGTTCGCACACGCTGATCGGCTCGATCATCGGCGTGGGCTTGATGAACCAGATGTTGAACGCCGGCAACGCCAATGCGGCAGTGGACTGGAGCCAGGCCCTCAGCGTCGGCAAGTCGTTGCTGTTTTCGCCACTGATCGGGTTCGGTCTCGCGTTCGCCTTGTTGATGGTGCTCAAGCGCTTCGTCAAGGCACCGGAACTCTACGCGGAGCCACATGGCGACCAACCGCCGCCGTTCT
Organism: Luteibacter sp. P1_D3; assembly: GCF_056406135.1. Classification (NCBI taxonomy): domain Bacteria; kingdom Pseudomonadati; phylum Pseudomonadota; class Gammaproteobacteria; order Lysobacterales; family Rhodanobacteraceae; genus Luteibacter; species Luteibacter sp. P1_D3. Next base: position 39,426 of record NZ_JBFUAT010000019.1, read on the forward strand.
GGATTCGCAGCCTGCTCATCCTCACCTGCACCGGTGTGTCGTTTGCGCACGGCTCGAACGATGGGCAGAAGGGCATGGGCCTGATCATGCTGATCCTGATCGGTACGGTACCGAGCGCGTATGCGCTGAACAAAGCCGTGACGCCGGGCGAAACGCAGACGTTCGTCTCGGTGGCTCACCATGCCAGCGAAACGCTGACGAAGTACGCGACCGGTGCGCCGGCCGTGGCTTCGCCGCGCGATGAAATCGAGCACTACATCCAGACCAAGCAGGCCACGCCGGCGACGTTCTCCGCGCTGGTCGCGCTGACCGATCGCATCGGCGACCAGGTGGCCCAGCGTGCGTCGCTCGCCGACGTGCCGCAGGGCGAGATCAACAACGTCCGCAATAGCATGTACCTGAGTTCCGAAGCCTTGCGCTTGATGGCGAAGAGCAAGCAGCCGCAGTTCGCGCCGGAAGACCAGGCCGTGCTCGACAACTACCACGGCCTTCTCGACAAATCGACGAAGTTCATCCCGACCTGGGTGAAGGTTGCCGTGGCGATCGCCTTGGGCCTGGGCACCATGGTCGGCTGGCGTCGGATCGTACGTACGGTGGGTGAGCGCATCGGCAAGCAGCACCTTACTTACGCGCAAGGTGCCTCGGCGGAAGTCGTGGCCATGATCACCATCGGCGCGGCCGATCGATTCGGCCTGCCCGTGAGTACCACGCACGTGCTGTCGTCGGGCGTCGCGGGTGCGATGGTGGCGAATGGCTCCGGGCTGCAGTGGAGCACCGTGCGCAGCATGCTGATGGCGTGGGTGCTGACGCTGCCTGTGTCGATCGCGCTGGCGGCCGGGTTGTTCTGGATGCTGCTGAAGGTGTTCTGACCGCCGAGCTATCGGACCGATAACAGCAGACCGGTAGGAGCCGATTCATCGGCGATCCCGCGGCAGCGGGCGAGGTTATCGCGGAGCCATCGCCGATGAATCGGCTCCTACAGGAGCGGTGTCCAGCAGGGCTAGCAGGTCGGTTTTTACCGTGGTGCAGTAGGCATCCAGCGGCAGATCGTTCGGCAGGATGTCGAAGGGGTCCTCGATCTGGTCACCCAGGGCATCGAGGCCGAAGAACGTATAGGCAAGGACGCCGACGAGTAGCGGCGTGAACCAGCCGACCAGGGCGACCAGGCAGAACGGCAGCAGGAAGCAATAGATGTGCACCGTCCGGTGTAACAGCAGCAGGTAGGCGTAGGGCAGGGGCGTGCCCTGGATCCTCTCGCAGCCGCCGAGCACGTGGGACAACGTCCCCAGCTCCTTGTCGATGGCGGCCAGCAGGATGGGGCTGGCACCTTCGGCGCGTGCGGCTGTGGCGTAGGCCACGCCGATGTGCGCGAGCAGGGCGCTCGGCCGGTTGGGTGCCGCCATGACGGCGGCCAGTGTCTGCGGTGGCAGCCACGGTGCCAGGTCGGCCGAGGGATCCTTGGCCCGCAGGTAGTGCCGCATCGCATACGCGTAGGCGATCAGCGACTGCACGAGCTCACGCCGCGTATCGGCGCTGGCATCGGGCAGGAAGGACAGGGTCTGCCGGGTGAGGTTCCGTGACGCGATGATCAGCTCGCCCCACAGCGTGCGGGCTTCCCACCAGCGCTGGTAGGCCACCGTGTTGCGGAAGCCGAGGAAGATCGCCAGCGTCAGACCCATCAAGGTGAGCGGCGCGGCATTCAGGCCGACCTTCAGGGTATAGAGATGAAAATCCGCCCAGACCACGACGACCGACAACAGGATCGTGTACAGCACGCGCCGCCAGATCACCGGGACGATCGACCCGTTGAGGGTGAACAGGATGGAGCGGACGGTCGGGGTGCGCGAGTGGACGGTCATGGAGCGGCGACTTCTTACTCGGCGTCCGGCGCGGGCTTGGACCTTGGCTTGCGCGGCTTTGGCTCCGAGCTGGCAATCAGCGACTGCAGGTAGGCGATGCCTTCCTCAGGCGGGAACCAGGCCACGACGTCGGCGACGCTGAGGCCATAGCTCACGCGCAAGGCGTTGAAGGCGGCACGGGCTTCGGCCAGCGGGTCGACCTTGGGTGGACGGCCGCGGCGTGGCTTCTCGACAGGCTTGGCCGGGGCTACCTCGACGGGCTTGGCGACAGGTGCGGGCGGCGCAGGTGGCTTGCTCGCGGCATTCTGTCGGTCGAGCGCGGCGAGTTCGTCCTGGAACTGCTTGAAGTCATATTTACCGGACGAATTCATGGCACTACTTCGGTCGAAAGTGAGGCCATTGTCGCACGGTGGCCGCAATGATTCGTGTCACAAACCCCCGCAATCGCAATCAAGTGCGGTATCCGACACGGCGCTAGGATTGCGCCTACTTCGACAGGGACCGCCTCATGGCCGCCGCGCAGAAAGCCCTCTGGTACATCGAAAGCCACTTCGGCGTCGGGACTTGTGGCAGCCGACGCGCCTGACTTCGAACGCTACGATGCCGACTTCGACCCCCGGACTGGCATGGGTGGCGTCGAGATCTGGGTACCCCTGGTGCCCTGAGCATCCCATCCGTCACCAAGAGAGGGGAAACACCATGTCGATCCTTACCCGTGCCTGCCTGGCGCTGGCACTCACCTCGACCCTCGGCGTCGCCTCGGCGGCCACCGTGGGCGAGACTCACCGCAGCACGACGACGCCGACCGCCGCCATGCGTGACGCCTCGCACTCCGATGCGCTTGCCATCACGGTGTGGTACCCGGCGGTCGACGGGGCGAAAGAAGAACCGTTGGACATGGGCCCGCCGGGCCATCCGCTCTTTCTGGCCGGTCACGCCGCACAGGAGGCGGCCTTCGCGCCGGGACGTCATCCGGTGGTGTTGCTATCGCATGGTTTCGGTGGCACGGCGCGCATGATGAGCTGGTTCGGCACGGAACTGGCGCGTGCGGGCTATGTGATCGTCAGCGTGAATCATCCGGGCAACAACGGCATGGGGCCGATGACCGCGGCCGGTGCGGCGATGTGGTGGGAGCGCGCTGAAGACCTCAAGGCGGCGTTCGCCGCTGTTCGGAAGGACGGGGTCATCGCGGCCCACATCGATCCGTCACGTCTTGGTGTCGCGGGCTTCTCGGCGGGCGGATTCACGGCCTTCCTGTTGGCCGGCGCGCGCACCGACATTCCGCGCCTGAAAGCGTTCTGCGACAGCCATCCCGACGATGGTGTGTGCAAACCACAGAAGGAAGCGCCCGACATCAGCGGGCCCGCTCTGTATCACAAGGCTTACGACGATCCCGCTATCAAGGCGCAGATCGCGCATGCCGGTGACGATCATTCGATTCCGGGGGTGAAGGCGGTCTTTACCCTGGCGCCTGCGCTCGTCCAGGCCATCGCACCGGACAGCTTCGTGCGGATCCGAGTGCCCACGGCGATCATTGTCGGCGATAGCGACAAAGTGGCGGAGCCGGTGACTAATGCGGACATCGCGGTGAAGGCGATTTCCGGCGCGACCATCACGCGCCTGCCCGGAGTGGGGCATTACGATTTTCTGAGCACGTGCACGGATGCCGCAAAGGCGAGCGTGCCGATCTGTGCGGACGTGAAGGTGTCGCAGGCACAGACGCATGCCGAGGCGTTGGCGAAGGCAAAGACGCTGTTCGACGGAACGTTGTAGGAGCCGATTCATCGGCGATGGGGTGCTTGCGACACCCTTGCCCGCTGCCGCGGGATCGCCGATGAATCGGCTCCTACCAAAAAGCGACCAGCGCGGAGCTTTTGGTCAGGACGGGACGCTGGCTTCCGCGCCGCTGGAGATGTCGTCGGCGTTGTTACGTTTGAAGACATCCTTGGCGACATCGCGCTGGTGGCTGCTTTCGGTGTGTACCGAGATCAGGATGCTGCCTTCGCGGACCTTGGCGTCGTAACGCTTGGCCTCGAACTCGGGGATGCCCATGCCGACGAGCGCACCAATGATCCCGCCCGTGGCCGTGCCGACCGCGGCGCCACCGAGGGCGGCCATGATCGGGCCTGCGGCGATGAACGGACCGACGCCGGGAATGGCGAGTGCGCCGATACCGGCGAGCCAGCCGAGACCGGCGCCCACGCCGAGGCCGAGCACGCCGCCGGTGGTCGCGCCTTCGGGGGCCTTCGTGTGGTGTTCGTGGGCGAAGTCACGCGTACCGCGGCGGTCCGGGAGCAGCGCCGAGATATCGTCGCTGGTGAAGCCGGCCTGCTTGAGTTCAAGGACGATGTGTTCGGCCTGCTCGACCGTACGGGTGGTGCAGTAGACGGATGCTTTCATGAGGGGCCTCGCGGGTCAGTGTTTGGTATCGAGCTGGTTCTGGACGGTCGCTACACCGGGCACGCCTTTGACGATCGATTCCACGCGTGCTTTTTCGGCGTCGTCTTTCACCGGACCACGCAGGGTCACGGTGCCGTCCGAAGCGATGAACTTGATGTTGTGCGCGCTCATTGAAAGCGAGCTGTCGCCGACGATGGCCTTGCGCACGGCGGCGGCAACCTTGATGTCTTCCGCATCGTTGGGCTGGTCGAAGGGCGTCGTTTGCCCGCCATGCTGGTCGCGCTGGTTGATCTTGGTGTTGTCGACCTTGGGTGCGGCGTCCTGGGCGAACGCGGTCGTGGCCGCCAGAGCGGTGACAAGGAATAGAGCGGTGGTGCGTGTGGACACGGGGAGGCTCCGTGGCTGCGGTGCGCGCAGTACGCCTCAGATGCCGTGAAAGCCGGTGCAGCCGGCGCGACGATCAGGTTGCCCGGAAGGTCACGACCAGCACATCCCGGTGGGAGGCCTTGTTCTGATCCAGTGGCGTGACCGGCGTGACGCCGTGGAATACGCGGGGATCGTGGATCAGGGCGGCGTCGAACGCGTGGGCGAGCGTGAACTCGCCCAGGGAACGCCCGTCCGGCGCGTGGATCGTCGTCGTGCCGCTGGCGATGTTTTCGCGGTCGATCAGCAGTACCAGCACGTAGTCGACGCCATCGCGGTGACTGCCTTCGGGCGTCGGTTCACCGGCGGCGCCGGCCGTGGCTTCGATACGGAACTGGTGGACTTCCACGTGCCACTGGGCCACGTCCGGTGAGAGGCCACCGAAGAAGTCCCGGCAGAAATCGAGAATCGCGAGCAGGGTCGTGCTCTGCGCGATTTCCGGCAGCACCGGTGCGAACCAACGCTCTATGTCGCCTTGCAGCGTGTTGTACGACAGCGTCTGGAAGTGTGCCTGGTGCGGCCGGGCTTCCACATGGCCGAATCGCGACGCGGCGAAGACGGCATGGCGGCGGCGGCGAAACCGTCCGGTCGCAGCCAGGTAGGTGTCCGGCTCCAGCGCGTTCCAGCTGGAGGCGAAGGCCTCCCAGTCGGACAGGGGCGCGAGGTGCTCGACCAGCCGGCGCATGTCGCCGCCGTGCACGAAGGCGAAGCCCTCGTCCCGCACCTGGTCGTGGAGGGTGGCTTCGTTCGCTTCGAGGGGCACGTTCATCCGCGAAGTATACGGCCTCGCTCAGGGCGTATGCAGCGGCTGTGGCTTGTCCAGGGCGGCAAGCAGGGCGCCGTCGCGCTGGTAGACATCGGGCTTGTAGGCCAGCTTGCCGTCGTCGCCGATGTCCACGGTCCAGTAAGCCAGCAGCACCGGCACCGAGGTGGGTAACGTCACGTTCTGCGTCTTCTTCGTGGCGATGCGGTCGTCGATGGCCTGGCGATTCCACTTCTCGTCGTCATTGAAGAGCAACTGCACCAGCTCCAGCGGATGCTCCACGCGAATGCATCCCGAGCTGGTGTCGCGCTTGGCCTTGGAGAAGAGGTCCTGGTGGGGTGTGTCGTGCAGGTAGACCGAGAACGAGTTGGGGAAGCGGATCACCACCTGGCCCAGCGAATTACCCGGCCCGGCATCCTGGCGCAAGGTGATCCCACGCGGGTTGGACCAGTTCACACCCGACGCGGAAATCGTGTTGCCCTTGCTGTCGAGCACGCGAATGCGGTTGTTGGCCAGGTAGCTGCCGTTGGCGCGGACCTTGGGCAGGATGTCGTTCTTGAGGATCGTCGGCGGGACGGTCCAGGTCGGATTGAACGTGATGTAAGTGATCTGCGAGCGGAAGATCGGCGTGCTGCGATAGGGCTTGCCCACCTGCACGCGCGACTTCCACACCGGCTTGCCGTCGCGATAGAAACTGATCTTGTAACCCGCTACGTCGACGACCACGAAGGTCCCCTCCAGCGCGTGCAGCAACCAGCGTGCCCGCTCCAGGTTCACGCGGACCTGGCCGATGCGTGTATCGATCGGCACGTTGAGCGCCGTGAGCGTATCGGCACCCACGCTGCCATCGGCATCGAGGTATTGATCGGCCTGAAAGCGCTTCACGGCGTCGGTCAGCGGCGAATCGTAGTGATCGCCATGGGCGAGGGTCGGGTCGAGATAGCCGCCGGCGACCAGTCTCGCGCGGAGCGCGGCGACGCGGGGATCCTTCATGCCCGGCTTCAGCGACGGACCTTCGGGGACGGTGGGCCAACCGCCTTCTGCGGCGGTGGCCCGCAGTTGCTTGAGTGCGTCGCGCAACTGCGCGTAGAGCGGGTTCTGCGGCCGGGCCATCGCGAATGCCTGGTCGACACTCCCTTCGTCGATCGACGTCTGCAGCATGGACATGCCTTGCTGCGGGTCGAGCGCGGCGGGATCGAAGTTCCATGTCGGGTCGAGACGCACGGGATCGACCTTGCCGCGGGCGAGTTGGACGAGGGCCGTGATGTAGGCACCGGTCGCCGCCACGTCGAAGTCGGCGCGCTGCTGGGGCGAGGCGGTCGCCCAGTCCGCTGCCGCCGTGGTGGCCTGGAGGGCAGGGAGGTCGTAGTCGGCCGGAAGCAGGCCGTCGCTATCCAGGGAAGCCAGCCCGGCCAGCAGCTGCTGCACGTTGGCGGGATTCGCCCAGGCGGCCGTGAAGTGACGCTGAGCGTAGAAGTCGCTGACCGCCTTGCCCAGCGCCGCGTCGGGTCGGCTCAGAGGGCCGCCCTGCAGCGGTGTCATCTGCAGGACTCGGCCGTAGATAGCCGTGGCGACCAGGTCGTCGGCGGGTGGCGGCGTGGGTGCCGCGACCGTGGCTGTGCTCGCCGGAATCTGGGCGACGATGGGTGGCGGTGAGGCGGCGGAAGCGGCGGAAGCGGGCGTTGGCGGTGTCTGCGCCGCCGCGGTGAAAGGCACGATGGCAGCCACGAGCCATAAGTAAAGGCTACGTCGCAAGCATTTTTCCATAGTCATTATCAATCGATTCCAGATTCGGTGGCGGTGCTGCACGCTTTCACCTATATCAAGGGCAGGGATGTGACGGTGTTGTGGTCAATAAATGATCATCGCGTTAGGATGCCCCGTCGCAACACCACCCGGCTTACCGCATGATTCGATCGCTCCGTACGCTTCTGGCGTCCGCGCCGCTGCTCAGCGCCGCTCTTTTCTTCCCCGCCCAGGCCCACGCTGCCGACACGCTCGGCGATGCACTGGCCAGGCTGGCTCCTTCCGCCGACCCCAAGGTCATTGGACTCGCCGTCCAGGCCTCCGAGTGCGCGCAGACGCAGGGTGGTACGCCGTCGGACCGTCTGGCGGTGATCGATTATTCGAAGCCGTCGTCGGAGCCGCGCCTGTGGGTATTCGATACGGTGAAGCGAAAGCTGTTGTTCCAGGAACTGGTCGCGCACGGCAAGAACAGCGGTGACGCCAACGCCACGCGATTCTCCAACGCGCCGGAAAGCCTCGCATCCAGCATCGGCCTGTTCCGCACGTCGGATACCTACATGGGCAAGAACGGGTATTCGCTGAGGCTGACCGGGCTCGAGCCCGGTGTGAACGACCAAGCGCTCGCGCGCGCCATCGTGATCCACGGCGCCGCTTACGTGAATGAGGCGATGGCGAAGGTTGCCGGTCGTATCGGTCGCAGCTGGGGTTGCCCGGCCGTGCGCACAGCCATCGCGCATCAGCTGATCGATGCCCTCAAGGGCGGTCAGATGGTGTTCTCGTACTACCCGGACAAGCGCTGGCTCGCCTCGTCCGGCTACCTGAAGTGCACCAACGGGCAGCTGGCGCACGTCGAGGCCAACACGATCGCTCGCGCCGGTGGCTGATGGCGAGCGCCCGAACCCGCTAGAATCCCGAGACCTAACCGTGGAATCCAGCATGAAACACGTTCTTGCGATCGCCGCCGCCGTCCTCCTCGCTGGTTGTGCCACCAGCGGCATGAAGGACACCTTGCCGAAGCTCAGCAGCAAATCGAGCAAGACCGTGCCGGCCTACGTGCAGTGCGTGGTGCCCAAGTGGCAGGCCCTGAGCCCCGACGCCAAGGGCGATGCCAAGGACGACAAGGGCACGGTTACTGCCAGCAAGGACGGCGCTCACGAGCGCCTCGAAATTCGCGCCAACGGCTCGGGCGCGCAGGTCGTGATGTACGAACTGCAGAAGGTCAAGGGCGACTACAACAGCAGCTACCGCGACGAAGCGATCTCCTGCCTCTGATCGCCGGGCGCTCCGCCTCAATCGGTTGACTCGATGGGCCCGACTGGTTCGGGCCCATCGGCTATAGAGGCACGCGGTTAGCCGGCCGATGCCAGCTTCACGCTTTGCCTCGCATCGACGCGATCTTTCCACGCCCTCAGTGCCACGAGCGATTCGGGCACGGGGATCTGCGCGTAGGCCGCGAACAACAGGCCGCCGATGACCGTGGTATCGGCCATCGAGAACGTCTCACCCGCGACGTACGGCTGTGTCTTGAGCACCTCGTCGAAGTAGCGCATGCCGGCCTCGGCCTTCTCGCGATGCATCTGACCCCAGTGTGCGCGTCCTTCCCATTCGGGGCTCTTGTAAGGTAGGAGCGCATCGCCCAGGCCCGCCGTGGCGTGATGGAAGTAGATGCCGATAGCGTCGATCAACTCCGACTCTGCACGCTTCTGCATCATGTGGATCGTGGCTTTGCCAAGCGGCGTGGTGCCGGTGAGCGTGGGATGGCCGTCGAGGTTGTCGAGGTATTCGGTAATCGCTGTGCATTCCGACAGGTAGGTACCGTCGTCGAGCTCCAGCACCGGCACGGTACCGGTCGGGTTGATGGCGAGGAACGGCGGTTGCTTGTGTTCGGCAGCCGGCAGATCGACCTTGACGAACTCGACCTTGTCGAGAAGGCCCTTTTCGGCGAGGACGATGCGGACGCGGAGCGGATTGGGGAAGCCGGGGATATCGTGGATTTTCATAGCGTACCTATCTAGTGATAGATAGATCGTGAACCTTGCAATTGCGACTGTCAACCCCTATCAATCGGTAGATAGCTAAGAGGACGTGCCACATGAGTTCCCCCGACACCCGCCAGACCATCCTTTCCGTGGCTCGGAAAATGGTCCAGTCACGCGGCTATTCCGCGTTGAGCTTTCGCGATATCGCCGCGTCCGTGGGGGTGAAGAGTGCGAGCGTGCACTATCACTTTCCGACCAAGGGATCGCTGGGCTCCGCACTGGCCCGCGAGTACACCGATGAGATGGCGGCTTATCTGGCAGGGGTGCTGGAGGCGAGCAAGGACGCCGCGGGTTTCATGGCGAAGTACGTCGACATATTCCGTGGCGCGCTGGTCAACGAGAACCGCATGTGCATGTGTGGCGTCATGGCCGCCGAGCGCGACGAACTGCCGGAAGAAGTGCAGGCCGAGGTCGAGCGTTTTTCCGATACCAATGTCGCATGGTTGGCGAAGGCACTCGAGCGCGACGGCGTGAAGGTGTCGGCGAAAGTGAGGCAGGGACGGGCACTGGCGATCTTCGCTGGGGTCGAAGGGGCGCAACTCGTGGCGCGCAGTCGTGGCAGCGCGGCGGTTTACGATCAGGCGATTGCGGCGATGCGGGTAGCCGGGCTCATTCCGTGAATCAATAACCAGGGAAGGCACGGATAGGGATTCGTTGGGTCTCGCGTGGCCGGTCGGCGCGATGGCTGGCCTCACCAGACGAAACTGGTGAGGACGGTGTCTGCATCGAGGCATTGCGTGCGAAGCGTGTACCGCCGTCCTTGGGGGRGCGCAGGTGCAAGCGAGCGTGTGAGGACCAACTCGATCGTGCCAGCCGACGTATCCAGCGCCACCAGCTCTACGGCATCGAAGTCGAAATACGCACCGACGCTGGCAAAGCTGCCCTTGAAGAAGCTCTCCTTCGCCGAAAACGCGAGGGTCAAGAGCATGTCGTAAGGCAGTTCGGCGTCCATCGTGCGGAGAAAGGATTGTTCGGCAGCGGTCACCACGGTGGCCTCCACGGATTCACGTGTTTCGGGCGCGATCCGACGCTCGATGTCGATGCCGATGCCGTGGATGCCGTCGCTTGCGACAGCGCGGGGTGATTGAGCGACGACCGCAGCCGCATAGCGGCCTGCATGTGTGATGCTGCCAACCATGCCGTGGGGCCAGATCGGCTGCCGCATGTCGCCGATGCCGATCGTCACAGCGCCGCCCATCGCTTCCCGAGCCGCCAACCGCCCCATCAAGAACTCAGCCTGACGCTTCCGAACACTTCGCCCGATATGCTCAGGCATCGCCACGCCGAGTCGCTTGAAGGCTTCGACGTCAAAGGCCTCGACATCGTAGGCAATCAAGACCGCAGGCGGTACCGAAGGCCGTTTCCATCCCAGGTCGACGGAACATACGTCCACCAGGCCGGATGCCCGCCATTCGTCGGAAAGCGGGTGCCTGTTAGGCGTCATGCGAGGATCGGGCTCGATGTGGCTCATGGAGCAAGAGCTTATCGCACTATCACGCCGACTCCGGACCGACCGGCTTCGCTTCCAGAAGCAGGCTGCTACGCGGATTCGAGATGACGATACCGACTTCCCGGAAGCGCTCCAGGATGCGACGGTTGAGTTCACGCTGGACGCCCCAGCGCCCCTTGTCCGTGCAGCTGATCTGTCCAGCCAGGGCGAACATGCCGCCATCCACCGCGTCCACGCCCCAGACTTCCATATCGGCAAGGATCTGCGGCGCGAACGCCGGATCGGCGCGCAGGCCCGCCCCGATGGCCTTTAGCTCGGCGATTGCACGCGCAACATCGGTTTCGTACGCGACGGCGACGCGCATGGCCGCATTACCGATGCCACGATTGGTGTTGTTCACCGTGGTCACCGAGCTGAAGGGGACGATGTAGAGCGAGCCGTCGCCGCCGCGCAGGCGCACCGTGCGGATCGAAAGGTACTCCACGGTGCCCGACACATCGCCGACCGTCACCGTATCGCCGACCTGCATCGCGTTCTCCATCAGCAGGAAGATCCCGGTGATGAAATCCTGCACCAGCTTCTGCGAGCCGAAACCGACGGCGACGCCGATGATGCTCGCGCCGGCCAGCAGCGGTGTCGTGTTGACGCCGATCTGGTTGAGTACCGTCAGGCCGACGATCAGCACGATGGCAACGAGCAGACAGGTGCGCAGCATCGGCAGCAAAGTGCGCAGGCGTGCGGCGCGAACGATGTCGCCGGCTTCCTTCCAGCGCGAGAGTCGGCGCTCGACACTGGTATTCGCCGCTTCCCACACCACGACCGCGATAGTCGCAGCGACGAGGATCGTGACGAGCGCTGAGGCGAGACTGCGACCGATGGTGCCGCGCGAGAACCAGTCGAGCGCATCGACACCCCAGACCTGGAGCAGGGCGATGACGGAGCAGGCGACCAGGATGGCCGTGACGATGGCACGTACGAGCGGGTAGTAGCGTTGCGCGTGCGCCTTTCGCGCCGCCGCCTTGGCCGCGTCGTCGCCTGCCTCCGCGCCCGGAGGCTGGAAAAGGTGGCTAACGCCACCGAGCACCAGTACCGCGACGATGCGCGCGCAGATCACGACCGCCGCGGTCACACCGACGAAGTGCAGCAGTTTGGGAAAGCCATCTTCCACGCCGAGCGCCCAGACGAACCAGGCGCCCATGACCACCACGGCGGCCAGCACGGGCCAGACCTCCGCCAGCCAGTGCCTCAAGGTAGCGGCAGGGCCGGCGACCGTCGATGAGCCGGCGATGGCGACAGCCACCGGGCGCCGGAGCTTGAACAGCAGCACGACCAGCATGACGTGTATCGCCAGCGAGATCGCCTTGATGAAGACGAGGCGTTGTTCGTCGGACGCGCCAAACTGCGCGAGTGCGTTGGCCAGCGCGAAGCCGACGGTGCCCACGATCAGGATGGCGCGGAACCAGCCGATCATCAGGCCCGCCGTCCGCTCGCCGACCCGAATCAGCCGCAGCCCGTGCCCGACGGGCGATACCAGCAGACGAAGTACCGACATGCCAATGCGTGCCGTGACATAGCCGTCGACGAAACCGCTGACGACGCTTTCGACGCGCGCATCGTGGTTCATCCAACGAAGCAGCAGGCCGGCCACGATGAAGAACACCACCACCGGGACGAGATCCAGAAACAGGGTCGCCAGGGCAAACGGAAGATGGTGCAGCGTGCGCCAGTGATCCGCGTTTTCGTGAGTCTCGGTGCGGGCGGTAGCGGCAGCGCGGGAGGTATCGGACGGAGGCTCGGCGGCAGGTGGCCCGCCAGCGGCACCCTGGCCCGCTTCGACGGGAACGGCCTCGACGTGTTCGATCCCTTCGCGCTGCGTCCTTACCAGGGCGACATCTGCAGCGACAGGCTGAACAGCGGCATCGGAGACGGTGACCGCGGCGTCTGGGTGCAGGCTTGGCGACGGCGCCGGAGGCGCAGCGGAGAGCGCCGCACGTGCGCGTTCATCGGCATCCTCCGCGTGGGCAAGAAGTCCGCGTCGCGGGCGTGCGAGCAAACGAAAGAGGCCCCACTCGCTGGCCAGACCCAGGCAGAAAACCAGGGCGAGCACAAGTACCAGCTGTCCCAGCAAGGCACGCTGCTCCCCGCGCGCCGCATTGCTGGCGGTCTGCCGGGCTGCTTCCGGCAAGGTAGCGACCACACGCCGAAGCTGGGCGAGCTGACTGCCCAGACCCTCCTCCCAGTGGCCGACGCGGCGAAGCATGCGGGCGATGAGCCCGTCTTGTTGCAGTGGGATGGCGGTGGCCGTCGTGGCGGGCGCTGTTGCAGCGGCGGCGCTCGACGTTGTGGCTGCCGGGGATGGTGCCACCGGGGCGGCGACGGCTCCGGGCGCTCCTGCCGCAATCGCCTGCAGGGTGCGAATTGCTTCGGCACGCTTATGTTCGTCCTGCAGCACCTCCGCGGCGCGGCGTGCATCGGATGGCGAGAGGGTGGGCGTTGTCGCCGCATCCTGCGCAAAAAGCGGGGTTGCGGCGAGTGTGACCAGCAAGAGGCAGGTCTTGGCGAGATGTACGGCGATACGGTGCATGTGATGAACCGGAACAGGGGCAATACCCTCAACCCTCGGCGAAGCGAGCGGCATCGTCAATCGAAGCTGTGTGAAAAGCCATGAATGACTTCCAGCAGGTCCCTGGCGTCGGCCATGTCCCGATACTCGGCCTAAGAAGGGGGTGTTCACCATGTTCGGAAAGGTACTGCTTGCCGTCATCATGATTGCCCTGTGCGCTCCGGCAATGGCCGCGAACGACATGGCGAAGAGTTCCCCGTTCAAGTTCACCGAAGCGCCTGGTCCGCACACCGTTGGCTTGCGCGTCGTCGATCTGCACGACGCATCGCGTCCGTTCGGCAATGATCGCAGTCGTCTGCTGCAGACGCTGGTCTGGTACCCGGCCAAAACGAATGCGTCCTCACCGATGACCGTCGGCGATTATGTGCGACTGACGCTGACCGAGCCGGAACTTCATGCAAAATGGATGTCCCGTGTGGGCTCGTCGCTCGCGACACCGCTGCGTGCGAATCGCGATGCAAGCGCGGCGGCAGGACGGTATCCCGTGGTCATCTACGCGCCGAGCGATTCATCGGTGTCGTGGGAAAATGCGGATCTTTGCGAGTACCTTGCAAGCCATGGCTACGTGGTCATCGCCAGCCCGAGCATGGGCGCGAAAACCCGCGACATGACCGACGACCTGCCTGGAATCGAAGCGCAGGCACGCGACATTTCGTTTCTGATCGACTACGCGAAAACCCTTTCCGACACCGACATGTCGGTCGTCGCGGTTGCATCATTCAGTTGGGGCGGCATCTCCGATGTGTTCGCCGCCGCGAAAGATGATCGCATCGATGCGTTGATATCACTCGACGGAAGCAAGCGTTACTTCCCGGGACTGGTGAAGCAAGCAGGCTACGTCCATCCCGAAAAGCTGCCCATTCCGCTAATTGCCTTCACGCGCGGGGAGATCACGCTTGAAACCGTGGCCAGCCAGTTGAGCGCCCCGGACAACATCGGGCCCAGCGTGCTCAATGCGTGGACGCATGGCGACCTCCTGACCGTGGAAATGGTTGCCATGGCGCATCAGCAGTTCAGCTCGATGCTCGAGCGGCGCCCCACGCACTATCTCGATGACGAACTCCCTGGGTATACCTGGGATGAAGGCAGCGCCGGTTATCGTTGGGTGGCGCGTTACACGCTCTGGTTCCTGGACGCCTATCTCAAGCACGATGCATCGTCGCTGGCACGGCTCAAGGCCGCCCCAGCGACGAACGGTGTACCACGTCATGTCATGAACGCATCATTCCGTGCGGCGAATACGCCGAACGCCGTGCCCTGAGCTCAGTCCAACCCCGCCCAGCGATGCTTCTCGGCCATCGCCAGGGCCAGCTTCGGTCCGCGTCGCGCTGCACGCTCACGCTTCTCGCGCTCGCTGCGAAGGGTCGGCCATGCCGCGAGATAGGCGGCCAGCACATCGGCATCGCACTGGTAGCGTGCAAACGCTTCGGCCGTGGCCGAACGTAGCGCGACGGCGCCGTTGTAGCCGCCAAAGCCCTGGGTAGCGCAGATCGCGCCGCCATTGGCGTTGCCAGGCGACGGCTCGGCCTGCAGATGGAAGTGACTGGCGATTTCAGCGAGATCCGGATCCAGGCGGCGTAGCGTGGGCACGCCCGGCGCGGTGCGACCGAGCACGAACTGCACTGCCTGCGACATGGCTTTCAGGCCGGTCTCGCCCATGGTGTGGCCGTCGCCGACCGCCTTGGGTGTGCCGACGAAGAGACGCGGCAAGTCATCGGTGTGGCCCTGACGCTGCGCGGCACCACGCAGGCCTGCCAGCGCCGTGCCGAGATCCGTCTTGGAATTGGTGCGCGTTCCGGTGGCATGTGCCGCGAGGTACTGGAAATCGCCGACACCGTAGTCGTGACCCTTGAAGGCCATGTCCAGTGCCTGGACCAGTGCATTCTCGCCGCCGAAACCGACGCCGGCAAAATGCGCCTTGCCGCCGGCTTCGCCACTCTGGCCCCAGCCGACGATGATCGAGGTGATGTCCAGCTGGTTGCGCAAGGCGAACTCGAGTGTCGTGACCAGCAAGCCCGAGCCACCGTGGCCGACCACGGTACCGTCCGCGTCGATGTCGAAGGGGGCGAGCGAGTCGTGCACGCTGCGCACGTTGCCATCGGCATGTGCGGCGTTCTTCGTGGCCAGCTTGTCGCCGGTCATGAGCGCGCCGCCACCGAAGGCTTCGAGGATGCCGTAGCGCGGTTGCAGGGCGGCATCGGCTGCGGTGAGCAGCACCATCTGCGGCTTGTGGAAACCGGGGTAGTCGAACAGCATCTGCGGTGCGATATCGGCCAGCGCGATGAGGCTGGATGCGCAAGCGCCTACGGCGGTCATCGGCGCCTGCGGCACGCGGGTGTAACCCACATCTTCCGAACGCAGCGATTCGCGCAGCTCGGGATTCTYGAGTACGCGGCTGATGCTGAAGCTCGGCGCGAGCATGGTCGAGACCAGCGCTGGCCCGTGCGAGCCGAGCGAGTGAGCAAGGCGCACCGCGAAGGTGTCCTTGGGGATGCCGCCTTCGGGCAGGGGTGCATCCGGACGCAACCATTGGCCCAGCGCATCCATGCCACCGAAGGCCGTCGCCGTAGCGACGCGGAAGTCGAACGGGTTAGGGACCAGTTCGGACAGCGGACGCGGCAGGCCGGCGAGCGCACCCAGGGCACCGTAGGCGAAGAGTTGCGCCTGCAGCGAAGGGCTGAGGAGCGGGTCGTCCTGGAACAGGCCGTGCATATCCTTCAGCCCGGAGCCACGGATGTCCTCGTAGCGCAGGCCGGCCAGACGGCGCAGACCGACGGTTTCCAGATCGTGCGGCAGCGGGGCGGCGATATCGGTCACCACGCGTGGGGCCAGCTCGCGCACACCGGGCACATGCCGGATACCGCTGTTGGCGCGGAGGGCATCGCCGTGCAGGCGCTTGAGCTCCTCCAGCGTGACCGGCGTACCAGCAAGGTCGCCGGTGGCCCAACGCATGCCGTCGGCGGCGCTGGCGGCCTCGGGGTCGATCTCCACCAGGCCGGCGTCGAACGCGGCAAGAGGAAGGAATTCGTCCGACTGGGCCACGAGGGCCTGGTAGGTTTCCGTCGAGCCCACGGCCGAAAGGGTGCAGGCCGTGCCGACGGTGACGAGAACTTGGTCGCTTCTCAACATGTTTTTGGGTACGTAGTGAAACAAACGAGTCACATAGTATATGCGTCGGGCCCCGCCTCTGGCGCCCCGGCGCGTTCGGTGTTCAGCGAGCCTGCTTGTCCAGGAAAGCGAGCACCAGCGCGGCGATCTCGTCGTTCTTCTCGTCCCACGGGAAATGGCCGGCCTCGAGCAGATGTACCTCGGCGGTCGGCACGTCACGCTTGTACGCCTCGCCGCCCGGGCCGATGAACGAGGGATCGTTCTTGCCCCAGACCACGAGGGTCGGCGGCTTGTGCGCGCGGAGCCAGGCCTGCYAGGCGGTATAGCAGGCCACATTGGTCCGATAGTCGTACAAAAGCGCCGACTGGATCTCGCGCTGGCCGGGGCGCGACAGGTGCGCGAACTCATCGGTCCAGGTGTCCGGGTTGTAACGCTCCGGATGCGAGCTGCCCGCGGTGTGTCGCTGCTCCGTCGCCGTCTGCGAAACGAAATTGGCGAAAACCTCCGGGTGCGCCTTCGGGTCCTTCCAGTATTCGGCGATGAGCGCCCACTTCTTGCCCAAGCCCTCCTGGTATGCGTTCGCGTTGGAGACGATCAGTGCCTGCACGCGTTCGGGATGCTTGACCATGATGCGGAAGCCCACCGGGCCGCCGTAGTCGTGCAAGTAGAGCGAATACTTCTTGAGGCCCAGTTGTTCGAGCAGCCCGTTAGTCGTCTCGGCCAGATGATCGAAGGTGTACGAGTACGTCGACGGGTCCGGCGCGTCGCTCTGGCCGAACCCGGGATAGTCCGGTGCGATCAGGTGATAGCGCGTGGCCAGCAGCGGGATGAGGCTGTCGAACTGGCGCGACGACGAAGGAAAGCCGTGCAGGAGCACCAGTACCGGCGCATCCTTCGGGCCGGCTTCGCGATAGAACACGCCCACACCATCGACGGTGACGCGATGGTAGGTCGTCGTGGCGTTGCTGGAAGGAAGTGGATCGGCGTGGGCAAGGGAAGCCATGATCATTCCGGCGGCAAGTAAGGCGAGGGTCTTCATATCGGCGTTCTCTTCGACATACCTCCGCAGTATCCCTCCGGATAGCCGCTCGCGGAGCATTTTCAGGCCATACCTTGGGTTGATGTCCGCGATGACCGGAAAGTGCTAGCGTCGGGCGAGGCAGTTTCCGTCTTGGGAGGTGCGGGATGAACGAGCTCGACATCCGCTCGGCGATCGACGAGCACTGGGCCGCCTCCGCGGCAGGCGATCAGTTCGCCGAACACCTGATCTACCACGACGATGCCATCTGCGAGTACCCGCAGTCGGGAGAGATCATCCACGGACGTCACAACCTCCAGGCACTTCGCAGCCACCATCCGGGCAAGCCCTCGGGATTCAAGGTGCGACGGATCGTCGGGCAGGCGCACCTCTGGGTGACGGAGTACATCATCACGTACGAGGGCAAGTGCGCCTTCACCGTGAGCATCATGGAGTTCCGCGACGGCAAGGTGGCGCACGAAACGCAGTATTTTGCGGATCCGTTCGATGCGCCCGCGTGGCGCAGTCAGTGGGTTGAAGTGCGAACGTAACTTGGCGAACGCGAATCAACGCATGCCGAGGCCTGCGGCGATCAACCCGGCCAGCACGCCGAAGGCAACGACGGCCGCGGCAAGCGACAGCAGCAGGCGCAAGGGTAGGGAACGCGCCAGCATCGCCATCGACGGCAGGCTTACCGGCGGCAGCGTGAACAGCAGGGCCGCCGCTGGCCCCACGCCCATGCCCAGGGCCAGCATCGCCTGCACGATCGGCACTTCGCCGGCGGTCGGAATGACAAAGAGCATCCCTGCCACGGCGAGTGCGAGGATCCAGAACCACTGCTCACCGACGGCCGGCCCGACGTGCGGGAACATCCAGGCGCGTGCGGCACCGAGTAGCAGCACGATCACGATGTATTCGGGGATCAGGCGCACGGTCATCCGCACGAAGACGGTGAGCCACCGGCGACCGATCTCGGCCAGGGACTGGCCTTCGTTGTCGGACGCCAGGTGGTCGGATGCCCGGTCGACAGGCGCCGTCGTGGCGTGCATCGTGCTGTCGTCGGTGACGAAGCGATTCGCCAGATAGCCCAGGCCGAAGACCATCGGCACGCTCAACACGACACGCAGCAAGGTCCAGTTCCAGCCGAGTACGAAGCCGGTGAATACCAGCGTCGCCGGGTTCAACATCGTATTGGCCAGCCAGAACGCGACAGACGGTCCGGCCGCCGCACGTTGCTTGCGCAATCCCACTACGACGGGCGCGGCGCAACAGGTGCACATCATGCCGGGGATGCCCATCAGGCCTCCGGCCACCGTGCCGGCAAAGCTGGAACTGCCCAGCGCGCGCTGCACCCAGCTCGCCGGAATCAGGGCCTGCAGGGCCGAGCCCAGCAGCAGGCCCAGGACCATGGCCTTCCAGATGGCCTTGCCGTAGGCCAGCGCGTAACCGAGCGCGGCGCTCCACGACGGGTCGGGTGCGCTCGAGGCGTCGCCCATCAGGATCGACTTGCCGATGGAATGGTGCGACGCGGCGTCGAAGGCGCGTCCGTARTAAGGAAACCACTTCACGTAGAAGAGGCCAGCGATGGCCAAAAGGAGAAAGACGGACCAGCGCACGGTACGGGTACTACGCACAGCGACAGGCATGTCATCCTCCCAGACATTCGTCTATGGTTATGCTGCCGCAGAATCCCTCCGTCGCGCCACCGCGACTTTGGTGGAGTTGTCCATGACTTGTACGCGCTTGACTGAACTTGCCCATGGCGGCGGATGTGGCTGCAAACTCGCACCCTCCGTGCTCCAGCAATTGCTTGCCGACAAGCCGGCTGCGATGCCGTTCGCGCAACTGCTCGTCGGCAACGAGTCGAGCGACGATGCCGCGGTGTGGCAGGTCGACGAAAATACCTGCGTGATCGCCACGACGGACTTCTTCATGCCCGTGGTCGACGACCCGCACGACTTCGGCCGCATCGCSGCCRCCAATGCGCTTTCCGATGTCTATGCCATGGGCGGAAAGCCGATCATGGCCCTGGCGATTCTCGGCATGCCCTTGGGCAAGATCGAGATCGATACCGTACGGTCGATTCTGGCCGGCGGCGAATCCGTCTGTGCCGAGGCGGGCATTCCCGTCGCGGGCGGGCATTCGATCGATTCGGCCGAGCCCATCTACGGGCTGGCGGCGATCGGGATCTGCGCGCCATCCAACGTCCGCCGGAACACGGGCGCCAGGCCGGGCGACGTACTGATCCTCACCAAGGCGATCGGTGTCGGTGTCTATTCGGCGGCGTTCAAGAAGCAGGCGCTCCCGACCGACGCCTACGACGAGCTGATTGCGTCGACCACGCTGCTCAATCGCGTGGGTCATGAGCTGGGCAAGCTGGACGAGGTTCACGCGATCACCGATGTCACCGGCTTCGGGTTGCTCGGCCATGCGATGGAGATGGCGCGGGGCAGCGACGTGCGGATCGCGATCGACGAGGCTCGTGTGCCGTTCTTCCATCAGGCGAAGGCGCTGGCCGAAGCGGGTTTCATCACCGGCGCGTCGAAGCGTAACTGGGACAGCTATGGCGAGGGCGTAACCTTCGTCAACGAGTTGCCCTCGTGGCGTCGCGACCTACTGACCGATCCGCAAACTTCGGGCGGCCTGCTGGTGGCCTGCCAGGCCGAACGCGCCGTCGCCCTGCGCGACATGATCGAGGCCGCTGGATATGCGCGCGCCAGCATCATCGGCAGTGTCATGGCGGGGAGCCCGGGAATCGAGGTCAGCTGATACGAGGTCGGGTGAGATGGCGGAAGAGCATGGGAGTCGAACCCACCCGAGACAGACTGGCTGCCTCACCCGGATTTGAAGTCCGGACGCCCCACCGGGGACGATGCTCTTCCATGAAGGGGAACGCTACGTGGTCGGGGCGAAAAGATCCAGATAACGCGGCTGGATCCGTCGCAGCGTGCCGCGCTTGAGCATCACGCCGTGACGGTCGAAAAACTCCAGGATGAGGATGGCCACCTTCCTGCCGCAATCGAGCCGGTCGCGGAACGGCGCGGCGGTCAGCCATCCCTCCACATCCGTGGCCTCGATGTCCGCGGCGACCTGCAGCAACTCGTGCACCGTCGTGCGCAGGAAGAAATGATCGTGGCTGACCTCATCCACATCGCCCATGCGCGCGGCGAGCTTCAGCAGCTGCCGAACGTCCGCCTCCGGTATCGACAGTTCGCGGCCGATGTCGCGCACGCGCGGCGGCCGGAAGCGTGCCTCACCGCCGAGCAAGGGCGCGACGGCAGCCCACTGGCGCTCGTGCGCCGGGCTCAACTGCATCACGTGGCTGGCGAGGCGAACGAACGCACCATCGAGCCGCACCCGCCCTGAAAGATCGGCGTGCTGCAAGGCCATGGCGAAAGCGGAGGGGGACAACTCCGGCTTGACGACCTTGCGCAATCCCTCGCGCGCCATGCCTTGCCGGTCGGGGTACGCCGCGTGAAAGCCTTCCAGACGTTCGATCACGGCGGTGACGAAATGCTCCCATGATATCGCCCCGATGGCGACACGCGCGTCGCCGGTCTCGAAGACCAGCGGTGAGAGGCTTGCAATCACGGCCTCCAGTGTTGCTGCCGACAGCGCCCGGTCGCGAGCGAACGCGTCGAGATCGCGCGCCGTCGACGAGGCGTCGAGCAAGGCCGCGAGGCTTCGTTTCGGATCGTCGAGGCGCATCGCAGCACGCTCGGCTTCGCGCACCGGGGTTCGTCGATGCCTCTCGGGCGCACGCAGATCGATCAACTGGCCACCGCCGATCGTGCGCCGGGCCGAGACATCGCGCAGCACGAAGCGGTCGCCGACCGCGGCGGCGAGCGGACGGTCCAGCACCAGTTGCACGTCGGCTGTCCGGCCGGGGCGCAGATGCTGGCCTTCGAGCGGAACGACATGCGCGCCGACTTCCGCGGCGCCGTGATGCAAGCGCACGGCGAACCAGGGCTCGATCAGCTTCGACTCCGACGCGAGCAGGTGCAGCCGGGCATCGAGTCGGCCGGTCGGGGCATGAAGGAACGGGTCGACGACCATGTCGCCGCGATGGATCGCCTCCTTGGCGAGGCCGTCGCCGGTCAGGTTGAGCGCGCAGCGGTCACCGGCGCGGGCAGTCTCCACGGGACGGTTCTGCGCGTGCAACGAGCGTACGCGCGCGCCAAGGCCGGACGGGCTGATCGTGACGGCATCACGGACACGCACGACGCCTGAGAGCACGGTTCCGGTCACCACCAGTCCGATGCCGGGCAGGGTGAAGACGCGGTCGATCGCCAGTCGAAAGCGTCCCGTGTCGCTCCGAGCCTCCAAAGAACGCGCTTCGGCGATGAGTCGCTCACGCAGCGCGTCAAGGCCGTCGCCGGTGGCCGACGAGACAGGCAGGATATCGGCTGCCGCCAGGGCGCTTGCCTTCGTGACGTCACGAATCTGCCCTGTGACCTCGGTAACGCGATCGGCCGTCACCATGTCGATCTTGGTCAGCGCGATCACGGCGCGCCGGGTGCCGAGCAGGTCGAGGATCGCCAGGTGCTCGCGCGTCTGCGGCATCACCCCATCGTCGGCCGCGACCACCAACAGCGCGATGTCGATGCCGGCGGCGCCCGCGACCATGGTGTGCACGAAGCGCTCGTGGCCGGGCACGTCGATGAAGCCGAGGATCTGGTCATCCGCCAGTGGCAGGTAGGCGAAGCCGAGATCGATCGTGATCCCGCGGACTTTCTCTTCCTTCAGGCGATCGCCATCGACACCGGTAAGCGCCCGGACCAGGGACGTCTTGCCGTGGTCGACGTGACCGGCCGTGCCGACGATCATGGCCGGGCAGCGAGCAGGGCGCTGGTGTCGAGCTCACCCAGTGCGGCGAGGAAGGTGGCTTCGTCCGCCTCATCCAGGCAGCGCAGATCCATGAGCAAGGCACCTTTGGACACGCGGCCGATCACTGGATGCGACAGCGCACGCAGTGCGGCGGCCAGGGGTTCGAGCACCTCCTGGCTTCCGTGCGGGCGAAGACGTAGCGCCACGCTGGCGAGCGTATCCAGGGGCAAGGCGCCGGAGCCGATCTGGCTCTGGCATTCGCCGACGTCGACCGCGAAGGCGGCGCCGACGATCTGCGCGACGGCGGGTAGCAGGCGTCGGGCCTGGGCGTCGATGTCGACGGGGGGCCGGGCGAGGTAGCGCAGCGTGGGCAGTCGTTCGGCGAGGCGCTCCGGATCGCGGTAGAGCGCGAGGGTGGCTTCGATCGCTGCCAGCCGGATCTTGTCCACCCGCAGCGCGCGCTTCAGCGGATTGCGGTTGATCTCGGCGATCAAGGCGCGGTCGCCGACGATGAAGCCGGCCTGCGGGCCACCGAGCAGCTTGTCGCCGGAGAACGTGACCAGCCGCGCGCCTTCGGCCACGGCCTCACGCACGGTCGGTTCCTTCATCAGGCCGTAGCGCGACAGATCGACAAGGCTGCCCGAGCCGAGATCGTTGAGCAGCGGCACGCCTGCCGTGTCCGCGATGCCGGCCAGCTCGCGCGCACCCACTTCCGCGACGAAGCCCTGGATCCGATAGTTCGAGGTATGCACCTTGAGCACGAGCCCGGTACGTTCGTTGAGGGCGTTGCGATAGTCGGCCGCGTGCGTGCGGTTGGTCGTGCCGACTTCGACCATGTCGGCACCGGCACGCAGCATGATGTCGGGCATGCGGAACGCGCCGCCGATTTCGATGAGTTCGCCGCGCGACACGATCGCCTCACGACGCAGGGCGAAGGTATTCAGGCACAGCAGCACCGCAGCGGCGTTGTTGTTGACGACGGTGGCGTCTTCCGCACCGGTCAGCTCGCGCAGCAACCCGCGCACGTGATCGTCGCGCTCACCGCGTGAGCCGCTGTCGAGGTCGTATTCGAGGGCGACGGGATGGCGCATCGCGTTCGCCGCAGCGTCGACCGCGGCATCGGCCAGCACGGCCCGGCCGAGGTTGGTGTGGAGCACGGTACCCGTGAGGTTGAACAACGGCCGCATGCCGGGCGCTTTTGCCGCGAGACGTTCGCCTGCGCGTACGGCGAGTTCATCCGCGCCCGGCGCCACCGCTGGGGTGGCGCGCAGCGCATGGCGAGCCTCGTCGATCACCTGGCGAATCGCCTCGGTGGTGGCGACACGCCCGTGGCGTTCGACCAGGGCGGCGGCACCGGTGGTCGCCAGGACGGTGGCGACGGCGGGAAGGTGGCGAAGGGCATGCGACGCGGGCTCGACCATGCCCCGAGTATTTACCCGATATCGTCCTCGCTGTCTCCCGTCAGCAGGAAGGGGTTGGGCGCATGGCGGGCAAAACCTTCCTCGCTGACCAGCAGGTCCAAGCCGAACGAGGCGAGATCGTCGGCGACGGGGTCCAGCTGCGTGTCGTGGAGTTGGTAGAGGAGCTTGCTGTACGTGTGGCATTCCGCACAGACCTCGGCCTTGACCACGCCACCGTCGTCCTCGATGCCCCGCAGGGAAAGCTTGCGCGTACCGGCGCAGGTCACGCAGACGGTGCGCGTGTGGTTCCACGCCGTCGAGCACATCGAACAATGCAGATAACGCGTGCCGGGAATGATGCCGCTGGCGGTGATCACGCCGGCAATGGATGGCGAGCCGCAGCAGGGGCAGAGCGAGCGTTCCTGCAGCAGCCGAAGGTCGGCGGCGGACAGGCGCGCCGCGGAGCCGGTGAAGTAGATCTGCAGGGCGGCGACGATGAAGACCGTGGCGCCGGTGTCGGCGGCGGGGATGTGGCCGCGGAGGAACTGGGTGGCGAGGGTTTCGAGGGTGGTGGGATCGGCGGTGCGGAGGGTATCTATGAGGGCGAGGGTGGCTGGGGGGAGGTCGTTGCCTTGGAGGCTGTTCGCCGATGAATCGGCTCCTACAACCACTAGGTGGTCGAGGAGGCGGATCAGGCCGTCACGCCAGCTAGGGGTACGTGGATGGCCGTCGGCGGCGAGGGGTGGGAGGCGTGCCTCGGTGGCGCGCGCCAGGTCGTCGGGACTCAGGGTGGCCGCGGGGGCGAGGGTCGTGGCGACGACGTGCTGGGCACGGGCGAGGCGGGCGACGAAGCGCAGCCAGGGCTCCATGGGGTGACCGGGAGCGAGGTGATCCAGGCGGGCCGCCGTGACGGCGAAACGGCGGGCGAGGTCCGGCATCACGATCGGGGCGGGCGATTTGACCCCGGCGTGGGTGGGGCCGCTCCATGCCTTGTCGGGTGGTGCCTCGGCTTGCTTCACGGGTTCTTCCTGGGTGTGGTCTTGCTGACGCGACGGCTCGCAGCCAGTTGGTAGAACCACTTGCGATGATGGTGCCACGCCCAGCCGGGCGTCACATACCCCTGGGTCATGCTGCGCACGGAATCGCGGATCCAGATCGCTGCGTAGACGTGGACGACCCAGACCAGGATCGCGCAGATCGCCGCCGCGCTATGGATCAATACGGCTACACGCTGCACGGGGATGGACGTGGCTTCACCGAAATAGACCTCCCAGATCAGCAGACCGGTGACGAAGAGCACCGGGATCAGCAGGGTCATCGACCAGAACACCAGTTTCTGTCCGCTGTTGTTGCGACCGATCGGCGGGACGTGCTCGTCGTCGTTCTTCACCACGTGGACGATCGCCTTCGACCAGGCGATGTCATCCTTCGACGGCAGGTTCGATCGCCAGAACTGGATGATCATGCCGATCCAGCTGATCACCAGCGACACGCCGAACCAGGGATGCGCCGCCCGCGCCCACTGGCCACCGCCGAACAGCTCGGACAGGAAGAACAGGATCGGATGGAACATCGACAGTCCGGATAACACCAACAGAATGAACAAGCCGGCGTTGATCCAGTGATTGACGCGGTTCGAGGTGGTGTAGCGGGTGATGGCACGATCGGGGCGGGTCATGTCGACTCCTCCTTCTCTTCCTCGCGCAACACGCGATCGGCCTCGGCTTCGTCCGCGTCGGTCACCTCGTTCGGACCGATGGTGACCCAATGGAAGAAGGCGCCCACGGCARCCAGCGCGATGCCGATCACGGCAAGCGGCTTGATCACGCCCTTCCACAGTTCGACCACCGGGCTGATGCGTGGTTTGTCGGGCAGGCCGGAATACAGCGACGGCTTGTCCGCGTGATGCAGCACGTACATCACGTGCGTGCCGCCGACTTCCGGCGGATCGTACAGGCCAGCATTCTCGAAGCCGCGCGACTTGAGGTCCTCGATGCGCTCGCCGGCCCAGTTCGTCATGTCGGTCTTGGAGCCGAACATGATGGCGCCGGTGGGGCAGGCTTTCACGCAGGCCGGTTCCAGACCGACGGCGACACGGTCCGAGCACAGCGTGCACTTATACGACTTGTGATCGGTCTTACTCACGCGCGGAATATCGAACGGGCAGCCCTTGATGCAGTACCCGCAGCCGATGCACTTGTCGCTGATGAAGTCGACGATGCCGTTAGCGTACTGGACGATCGCCCCGGGTGCCGGGCAGGCCTTGAGGCAGCCCGGGTCTTCGCAGTGCATGCAGCCGTCCTTGCGGATCAGCCATTCGAGATTGCCTTGCTCGTTCTCGTACTCGGCGAACTTCATCAGCGTCCATACGCTCGGCCCCAGGTCCATGGGGTTCTCGTAGGAGCCTTCGAAGTGGCCGATCTCCGGACGCAGGTTGTTCCATTCCATGCACGCGGACTGGCAGGCCTTGCAGCCGATGCATCGGCTCACGTCGATCAGCTTCGCCACCTGGTCCTCGTGGCTTCGCGTCATCGGTGGCGTCATCGTCGAGGCGGAGCGACGGATGTAGTCTTGCGATTGCATATCCGACATGGCGTTCGCCTCAGGTGACCGGCGCGGCGGTGGGTTCGACATTGACCAGGAACGCCTTGAATTCCGGCGTCTGCGTGTTGGCGTCACCGACCGAGGGAGTCAGCGTGTTGGCGCCGTAACCCTTCCGCGCCTGCCCGGTGAAGCCCCAGTGCAAGGGCACGCCGATCACATGGGTCGGCTTGCCATCGACGGTCAGCGGCTTGATGCGCTTGGTCACATAGGCCTTGCAGATCACCTCACCGCGCTTGGACGAGACCTTGACCCAGCCGCCTTGCGCGATGCCTTTCTCCTTCGCCAGTACCTCACCGATCTCGACGAATTCCTCGGGCTGGAGGATCGCGTTGATCAGCGCGTGCTTGGTCCAGAAGTGGAAGTGCTCGGTGAGGCGGTACGTGGTCGCGACGTACGGGAAGTCGTTCCGGTGTCCGAATGAAGCGCGATCGTCGGCGAAGACGCGTGCCGCCGGGTTGTTGCTCACCTTGGGATGAAGCACGTTCTCCGAAGGCGATTCGAACGGTTCGTAGTGCTCCGGGAACGGACCCTCGGCCATGAGGTTGAGGGCGAACAGACGTCCGAGCCCCTCGGCATTCATGATGAAGGGGCCGACGTTGTCGGAAGGCTTGGTCGTGGGGATGTAGTCGGGCACATCGATGCCCGTCCAGCGCGTGCCGTTCCATTCGACGATCGGTTTCTTCGGGTTCCAGGCCTTGCCCTCCAGGTCCGCGCTGGCGCGGTTGTAGAGGATGCGGCGATTGGCCGGCCACGCCCAGGCCCAGTTCGGCGCGATGCCTTGCTCGCGCGGATCGGTGGCGTCGCGACGGGCCATCTGGTTGCCCTTCTCGGTGAACGAGCCGGCGAAGATCCAGCAGCCCGAGGCCGTGGTGCCGTCGTCCTTGAGTTGCCCGAAGCCGTCGAGCAGGGTCCCGGCCTTCGCGGTCACCGCGTTGGTGACCGGATCGGTCTGGTCGGCCAGGGCACGCCCGTTCATTTCCTTCGCCAGCTCCTCAGGATCCGGCGCGCGTGGATCGGTGTATTTCCAGCTGATGTTGAGGATCGGGTCGGGGAAGGCACCGCCGTCTTTGCGATACATCTCGCGCAGACGGTGGAAGATGCCGCTCATGATCCAGATATCGGACATCGCCTTGCCCGGGCCTTCGGCGGCCTTCCAGTGCCACTGCAGCCAGCGCGCCGAGTTCACCAGCGAGCCGTTCTCCTCGGCAAAGCACGTCACCGGAAGCTGGAACACCTCGGTCTGTATCTCGCTCGGCTTGGCCGGGTTCTGCGGGCCGAAATCCTGCCAGAAGCGCGAGGTTTCGGTATCCAGCGGATCCATGGTGACGAGGAACTTCAGTTTGCTCAGGCCGCGGCGGATCTTGCCGCGATCCGGGAAGGCCTGTAGCGGGTTGAAGCCCTGGCAGATGTAGCCCGTCATCTGGCCGTTGTTCATCATCTCGAAGGCCTTGATGATGTCGTACAGCGGTATGTCGAGCTTGGGCAGCCAGTCGTATCCCCAGTTGTTCTCCTTCGTCGCCGCATCGCCCCAGAGCGCTTTCTGCAAGCTGACGACGAACTTGCCGTAGTTCTGGTAATAGCTGGTCTGGCCCGGACGCAGCGGCTTGAACAGCTTGGTCTTCATGTAGTCGTCGAACGTGGCTTCCTTGTCCGTCGGCAGGCTCAGGTAACCCGGCATCTGGTTGGACAGCAGGCCGATGTCGGTCAGGCCCTGGATGTTGGAGTGCCCGCGCAGCGCGTTCATGCCACCGCCGGCCACGCCGATATTGCCCAGCAACAGCTGGACCATCGCCATCGCACGGATGTTCTGCGCGCCGACCGAGTGCTGCGTCCAGCCGAGCGCGAACAGGCTGGTCATCGCCTTGTCCGGCGCCGCCGTGCTGGCGATCAGTTCGCATACGTGCAGGAACTTGTCCTKCGGCGTGCCGGTGATCCGCKMGACCATYTCCGGSGTGTACCGGGMSACGTGCTGCTTGAGCAGGTTGATCACGCAGCGCGGGTTCTGCCAGGTGTCGTCGGCTTTCGCGAAGCCCTGCTCGTCGAGATCGTAGTTCCAGGTCGCCTTGTCGTAGCTGTTGGTTTCCGCGTTGAAGCCGCTGAAATGGCCGTCCTCGAAGGCGAAGCCGTCCGCCACCAGCAGGCTGGCGTTGGTATACGCACGCACGTAGGCATGCTGGATGGCGTCCTTCTCCAGCAGGTAACGCATCACGCCACTGAGGAACGCGATGTCCGTGCCGGGACGGATCGGGGCGTAGTAATCCGCGACCGAGGCCGTGCGCGTGAAGCGCGGGTCGACCACGACGAGCTTCGCGCCGTTCTCGATCTTCGCCTCGATCACCCACTTGAAACCGCAGGGGTGTGCTTCCGCGGCGTTGCCACCCATCACGATGACGACGTTGGCGTTACGGATGTCCTGCCAGGTGTTCGTCATCGCACCACGACCGAATGATGGGGCCAGACTGGCCACCGTCGGTCCGTGTCAGACGCGCGCCTGGTTGTCGAACACCACCATGCCGAGGGAACGGGCGACCTTCCAGGTGAGGAAGGCCGTTTCGCTGGACGACGCCGACGCCGCCAGCATGCCCATGCTGGTCCAGCGGTTGACGGTGGTGCCGGCCGCGTTCTGCGTGATGAAGTGCTTGTCGCGGTCCTCCTTCATCAACTTGGCGATGCGGTCCAGGGCGAAGTCCCAGGAGACTTCCTCGAACTCGGTCCCGCCCGGTTTTCGGTATCGCGGTGCGGTCAGGCGGGTAGGGGCATGCACGATATCGAGCAGCGCGGAACCCTTCGGGCACAGCGTGCCGCGGTTCACCGGATGATCCGGATCGCCCTCGATATGGATGATGTTGGAGAGGGCGTTCTTGGCCCGGTCACCCATGCTGTAGATGAGGATGCCGCAGGCGACCGAGCAGTACGTACACGTGTTACGTGTCTCGGTGGCATGGGCCAGCTTGAAGGGTCGCACCGCGGCGGCTTGCGCCACCCCGGAGGCACCGAAGCCGAGCATGCCGAGACTGCCGGCAGCCAGGCCCACGCCTGTGACCTTGAGAAACTCGCGACGCGTGAGAGGCATGACGTGAAGCTCCCTCGAAACCTGGCTTGGCGATGCCATCCGCGGGGCGGACGGCGACTTGGCTCGGATCCACGCGAAAAACGTAGCACGAAGGGGTTGGCTGGGTCGATGACGTTTCACGCCTGTCGATCGGGCGCGCTCGGCGCCGGGAGGTGCTCAGCACTTGGCCGTAGCGACGTCAATAGAATCAGGGCGAGAAATGTCTCATAAGTTCATGACTGTACGTAGAATATCGACGTGACGCGGACACGGGACGCCAAAGCGAACGGCCCGATCCAAGGGTCGGGCCGTTCGCTTGCCGCACCCATGACCGGACCTCAGGCCCCTGACGACGTCTCCCTCATCTTCTCCAGGACCTGGTCCAGGCTGAAGCTGGCCGCCTTCTGTCGGGGCGGAAATTCCTTGAACGTCCCGAGGAACTCGGCGATGACCGCCTGGGCGGGGACGAGCAGGAAGATGTGCCGGAACATCCAGTCGTAGAACGTGTTCGAGGTGATCTGCGCCTTCTCGTACGGGTCCATCCGCATGTTGAAGATATAGGGCGCACGCAGGACGACGAACGGGTCCTGCCAGATCTTCAACGTGCCGGTGACACGCTGCTCCATGAACATGATCTTCCAGTTGTCGTAGCGAAGGGCCGCGACATCGCCGTCGTCGGTGAAGTAGATGAAGCCGGGACGCGGGCTCTTCTTCTCCTTGCCGGTCAGGTAGGGAAGCAGGTTGTAGCCGTCCAGATGGACCTTGAAGGTCGTCTTGCCGATCTTGTGACCCTTCTTGAGCTTCTCCTTGATATCCGGCTCACCGGCGAGCGCGAGGATGGTGGGAAACCAGTCGAGATGGCTGATGATCTCGTTGGATTCCGATCCTGCGGCGATCTTGCCAGGGAAACGAACCATGGCCGGCACGCGATACGCACCTTCCCAGCTCGAATTCTTCTCGTTGCGGAAAGGCGTGGTGCCGGCGTCCGGCCACGTGTTCATGTGAGGACCATTGTCCGTGCTGTAGCTGACAAAGGTGTCGTCGGCGATACCGAGCTTGTCGAGGAAGTCGAGCATCTCGCCGATGCACTTGTCATGATCGATCATCACGTCGTGATACTCGGACTGCCAACGGCCTGACT
This sequence comes from Luteibacter sp. P1_D3, assembly GCF_056406135.1. Lineage (NCBI taxonomy): Bacteria > Pseudomonadati > Pseudomonadota > Gammaproteobacteria > Lysobacterales > Rhodanobacteraceae > Luteibacter > Luteibacter sp. P1_D3. The sequence goes on from NZ_JBFUAT010000019.1 coordinate 69,879, forward strand.
GGCCACGACTCTCCGGTTTGACGTGCGTCCACGCGTGCATGTGCGAGGTGTTGAACCAGACGAAGAAAGGCTCATCGGCGTCATGGGCAGCCTTGATGAACTTCTTAGCGGCGGCAAGGAACTCGTCGTCGCAGGTTTCCATGCGCTTGGTCGTCAACGGACCGGTGTTCTCGATTTTTTGTCCGCCCTTGCCATCCGCCCAGCAATGTAAAACACCGCGCGGCCCATACTTCTTCTTGAATTCCGGGAAGTCCTTCACGTTCGGGTAGTCGACTTCCTCGGGCTCTTCCTCGGCGTTGAGGTGGTAGAGGTTGCCGAAGAACTCGTCGAAGCCGTGCGCCGTCGGCAGGTGCTCGTCGCGGTCGCCAAGATGATTCTTGCCGAACTGTCCCGTGCGATAACCGAGCGGCTTGAGCGCTTCGGCAATCGTTATGTCCTCCGGCTTGAGGCCCAGATCGGCGCCGGGAAGGCCGACCTTGGTCATGCCGGTTCGGAGGCCGCACTGGCCGGTGATGAACGAAGCGCGCCCTGCGGTACAGCTCTGTTCGGCATACGAGTCGGTGAAGATCATGCCTTCGTTGGCGATGCGGTCGACGTTCGGCGTGCGATAGCCCATCAGGCCCCGTGTGTAACAACTCAGGTTCGACTGGCCGATATCGTCCCCCCACATCACGAGGACGTTCGGTTTTTTCGCTTTCGTCGCCATGGAGATATCTCCACTCAATGGGTGATTCGAAGAGGAAAATTCTTGCGCGAACGACGACTTACAGCGTCCGTAGTTTTACGGGGTGGGGCTCCGTATAAGCCCTGACGCGTTGCAGCCGACGGACAACGACAATGACCCTCACTTCGGCGAGGAAGAGTCATGGAAACCGGCAATGCCCATGGCCTCATCGAGATCGCCGCGCTGGGCATTGAACTGCTCGCGACGGCCCTGATCATCGTTGCCATCATTGCCGCCACGGCGATTTATCTCGTCGGACTGATCCGGCGTGTGGCCAACCCGCCGGCCCACTACACGCAGTACAAGCAGCGTCTCGGTCGCGCGCTGCTGCTTTGCCTGGAGATTCTCGTCGCCGCTGACATCGTGCGAACCATTGCGCTGGACAGCTCGGTGCAAAGTGTTATCTCCCTGGGACTCCTCGTCGTCATCCGCACCTTCCTCAGCTGGTCGCTGATTCTCGAAGTCGAGGGACGCTGGCCATGGCAGGGTGAAGAGAAGGCGAGCCGCGACGTTCCACCGGAGCTCCCGTGATGACACTTCTTACGTTTCTTCAGGAAGCGGTCTCGCTCGCCACCGAACCACCGCGAGCGACACAGATCCTCGGTCTCTCCGAAGCGTTTACCTTGCTGTTCGTCGTCATGGGGCCGCCGCTGAAGACGCCCGCCGTGTACTTCGCCCGCATGCATGCGTTCGACGCCTCGACACGCAGGGAAATCGCCTTCAAGACGTTCCTCCTGGCCACGGTGACGGTGCTTATCGGCGGATTCGTCGGACTCGCGCTACAGCACAAATGGCAGATTTCGTTGCCGGCCATGCTCATCGCCGGAGGGCTGATTTTTCTCCTGGTGTCGTTGCGGACGGTCCTCGAGCAGTACGCGCCGGAGCCCGTCGCGAGCCATGCGCCCGCAGCGGCAGCTTCCGTCGGGGCCACGGTGCCGACGGCCTTCAGTCTCGCCATCCCGATGATCGTCACACCGTACGGCCTGGCGGGTTTCATCGTGCTATTGGCGTCGAGCCACAGCACCGAGCGCACCCTCGGGTTGGTCGGTGTCGTCGTGCTGGTGCTTGTCCTGCATCTATTAGCGATGCTCTCGGCCGGCCCGATCATGCGCACTATCGGCCCGATGCCATTCAAGGTATTCGGCACCATCATCGGATCGTTGACCGTGGCGCTCTCGGTCCAGATGATGATTTATGGCGGCCGACTGTTGCTCGCTGCCTTCGCCGTGCCCTTGCCATAGTCCGGAGAATGGTCATGACCAACCGACACGTGACGATCCTTGCTTGGGTGGTCGTAGCCTCATTGACCTTCACGTCACTGCCCGCGTTCGCGCAGAACGGTGCGGGTTCGGCGCTCAACAGGGCGACCAAGGCGCTCCACCAAAAGTTCATCCGGGCGGATACCGACAAGGACGGTTATGTGACGCTGGCCGAAGCTGAAAAGGGCAATATGCCCACCACGGTGAAATACTTTAGCGAGATCGATGTCACCCACCGCGGCAAGGTGTCCGAGGCGGAGATCAAGCGCTTCATGGTGCAGCGCGCGGCGGAGCACGCAAAGACACCGTAAGCGTGGCGCCATCCCGTCAGAACAGCGAACCGACGAGATGATCGACGATGGTCGAGAAGGGAATGGCGGAAAGCCAGATCGGTGCGAACGGCAGGGCGGTTGCAACGACAATGGACAACAGGCCCTGGATATCGTAAATCGCCGTGCGCATTGCGTAGACGTTCGCCACGACGGCGTAGAGATCGGTGGTCGACGAGAAGTCGGGGCGCTCCAGCAGGTCGGCGTCGAGTTTCTGCTCCGCGGCAAACCACCGGGCCTCGAAGGCCTCACCGGCGCGGGCGGCAAGATCGCCGTAACGGTAGACCCCGATGCGCCAGGCCACGAGCAGCGTGCGGGTGAAGACCAGGGGCGGCGTGCCGAACAGCAGGAGCATCACCGCCGCGGTGACCTCCGGTGTGGTCTCGTGCCCGATGGGCGACGCGCCCGCGATGACTTTGTTGGCCAACAAGCCGGCCACCACGATGCTCATGGGCAGGGCGAGGGTGGCGAGGATCCGTGGCGAGTACGCGAGAAACTGCAGGCCGCCTGCCTGATCCGGATGCGCCGCGACCAGATACAGACCCATCCGCGCCGTGCGCCACAGGAAGCGCACCCAGACGCCGAGGCGCCATAGCCACGCGAGGATGAGGCCGAGGAGCAGCGGCAGGCTGATCGCCAGATGCCACCAACCCGCCATCGACAGTTGAAGCGGGAGGGTCCCTCGTTGCCAGAGGGGAATGACGTCGTAGGGGACCATGGCCGCGAGCAACGCGACCAGGGCGTATACGGCGACGACCAGGAAGCCAGAAGGCCACACGCCCGTGCTGAGGCGGCGACTGCTGGCGAGCAGGGCGTCGTACTCCGCCATTTTCGACGGGGGAATGAGGTTGGTGACGGCGAAGTACTGCGCCATCGAGTCCAGGCGAGGGAGCACGACGTAGTCGGCAGCGATGAAGAGGGGCACGGCGAGCAGGAAGCGGGCGTGTACCGCCGCGTCCTTCAGAAAGGGCAGGATGGACGCGCCGTTCGTGCCGACGAGCGACAGTATGAGCAGCGGAATCCACGCGATGGCGATAGCCACGGCGACCCGTATCGTCGCTTCGCGCCGGTCGTCGAGGCGGATCAGACGGAGTCGCCTCAGCATCTCGACGTGGGTGGCTTCGCTGAAGAGCAGTCCCGCGCGCATCGAGCCCTCGGTGGCGCAGGCGCCAGCATCCGGTCGTGGCGACAGGTTAGGCGAGCCGGGCCTCAGGCCCAAGCGAAAGCTTACCTAGGGCCGCTTGCGTATTTGTACGCACAGCGCAGGCACTGCCCCTTCTAAGTAGTTCTTCGCTGGTGGCCCGCCGGGCGACAGGGCAAAGCTTGGCCATCTACACACACTCGGGGTAGTGGGCACATGTTCACGTCGACACCCCCATGGGTAGTTAGCCTCGGTCTGCTGGTCCTGATGCTGATCGGACGGGAGATCGGCTACGCGCTGCATCGCCGCCATGCGCGACGGGTCACACCGGGGGAAGACGACGGCAAGGCGGAGTTTGCTTTGAGCGCCGTCCTCGGCCTGCTCGCCCTGCTGATCGGATTCACCTTCTCGCTGGCCCTGGCGCGCTATGAAACACGACGGGAGCTCGTGGTTTCCGAGGCGAATGCGATGGGGACCACCTGGCTGCGCTTCGACTTGCTGGACGCTGCGCAGCGCGATCGTGCCCGTGACCTGATGAGGCAGTACGCCGTCGCGCGCCTGGCGTATGGACTGGCCGACGGCCCAGGCGAGGTGGTGCTCGCATCCCAGAAAGCCGACGCCATCCAGGCCCGTCTGTGGGCGGAGATTGCCACGGACATGGTGCCGGTTCGCACCACGGCCCTGGCGCCGCTATTGCTCGGCCCCGCGAACGAGATGATCGACATCGCCGGTGAACGCACGGCCGCTGCCGAAGCGCATGTCCCCGCTCGGTTGGCCGGCACGTTGGGCCTCTACTGCTTTGTCGCCGCGGGCCTGATCGGCTACCTCCGCGGGCGCTATCGCACGGCGACCACCCTGGTCTTCCTTCTGGTCGTTCTCGCGCTAGGTCTCGTCGCTGATCTCGACATGCCGACGAAGGGCCTGGTTCGCGTGCCACAAGAACCTATCGCGGCTTTCATCCGCAGCATGGATGCCAACTGACCCCCACCGTTAGGAGTCGTCCCATGTCCAAGCGTCTACTCGCCGAGTGCCTCGGTACATTCTGGTTGGTGTTCGGAGGTTGTGGCAGCGCGGTACTGGCTGCTGCCTTCCCCGAACTCGGCATCGGCTTCGCCGGTGTCGCACTCGCCTTCGGCCTCACCGTCCTGACGATGGCCTATGCCGTGGGCTACATCTCAGGTGCCCACTTCAATCCTGCCGTCACTGTCGGCGTCTTCGCCGGAGGGCGTTTTCCGGCGAAGGATGTGATTCCCTACATCGTCGCCCAGCTGGTCGGTGCCATTGCCGCAGGTGGTGTGCTGTACATCATCGCCAGCGGCAAACCGGGGTTCGATGTCGCTTTGGGCTTCGCCACCAACGGCTACGGTGAACATTCACCCGGTGGCTTCTCGCTCGCCGCCGCGGCGGTCGCCGAGTTCGTGCTCACCGCGTTCTTCCTGATCGTCATCCTGGGCGTCACGCACAAACGCGCGCCGGTGGGTTTCGCGCCCTTGGCGATCGGTCTGGCACTGACCCTCATCCACCTCATTTCGATTCCGGTCACGAACACCTCGGTCAACCCGGCACGGAGCACGGGTGTCGCGGTGTTCCAGGGTGGTTGGGCGTTGAGCCAGCTGTGGCTGTTCTGGGTGGTGCCGTTGCTTGGTGGCGCGGTAGGGGGATGGATTTATAAGGCGCTGCTCGAAACCGCACCCGAGCCGCTCGAGGATATCGAGGGTGGTCGGCGGCCGAATGCCGAGCCACCGACGAGATAGCGCCTGTCGCGCCTGTCAGACCCGGTCCCAGTAGGGTGGGGCGCCGATGCGCTCGAGCAGGAAGTCGGTGACGATGCGAACCTTCCTCGAGCGCGAGCGGTTCTCTGGCGACACCAGATGGATGCCCGGCGGTTCGGCTTCGACGGATGCTTCCCAACCGGTCAGCAGCTTCACCAAGCGGCCCTTCCGGAAACTCCCGGCCTGGAACAACCAGGTCGGGAACAGCACGAGTCCCAATGAGGCTTCCGCCGCGGACACCAGCGTTTCCGCGTTGTTGCTCTGGAAGCGACCCGTGACGTCATAGGCGTCGTAGCGCGGTGCTCCCGGCGGGCGGAAATACCATCGCTGCGCGCCCCACTGGCCGCGGTAGACCAGACAGTTGTGCTCCGCCAGCTGTTCGGGGGTCTCGGGTATGCCGTGGGTGTCGAGATAACCGCGGCTGGCGCAGAGGATGTAGCGCTGCGGCGCAACCAGGCGCCCGACGAGGCCGGAGTCCTCCAGTCGCCCGACACGCAGGGTGATGTCCGCGCCCTCCTGCACCGGATCGATGAAGGCATCGGTGAGGGTGAGCTGCACGGACAGGTCGGGGTAGTCCTTCTGAAGATCGTTCAACAGCGGGGCGATGTGCAGGCGACCCAGGGCGACCGGCGCATTGACCCGGATCAGGCCCTTGGGTTGGGTGTCCTTGTCGGCGGCCTGCTCGGCGGCCATGTCCAGCAGGTCCAGCGCCTCTCGCACCGTGAGGTAGTAGCGCTCGCCGGCATCGGTCAGCCGGACCGCCCGGGTGTGCCGGTAAAGCAACTGCTGGCCCACCTCACGTTCGAGTGCGGCGATCTGCCGGGACACCGACGATGCCGGGACGCGGAAGTGGCGCGCCGTGGCGATGAAGCTTCCCGTTGCCGCCACCATGGCGAAGTAGCGCAAGGCGTTGAGCTGCATCGAGTTGTCCAAAAAGCAATGATGTATTCCAGTTTGGCCTAATTGTTCCGATATGGGCAGTCCCCCAACCTTGGCCTGTCTATCCACGGAACCTGTCGCGTGAAACACATCTGGTTAATTCCGCTGATCGTCCTGGCCGGCATGGGCCTGTCGATCGAGGCGGGTCTGTTGGGCCCTCTGGGCACGGAAGTCGGCCACGGCTGGGCCGTGCTCGGCATCTTCGCGGTGGGGTCGTTGCTGCTGACTTTCGGGCTGGTCTTTGGCCGCCCACGTCTCGCCCTGATGTTCGCGCAGCCTCGCTGGCTGCTCACCGGCGGTGTTCTGGGGCCTCTTTACGTGGCCGCGCTCACCCTCGCCACACCGTTCATCGGTGTGGGCCTGACCATGGTCGGCATCCTCTTCGGCCAGGTCGCCGCCAGCCTCGTCATCGACCACTTCGGCTGGCTCGGCAGCGCGCGGCGTGCCGTCGACGGTTATCGCGCCGGCGCGCTCGTCGCCATCCTCGCCGCCCTCTGGCTGATCCACTAAGGAATCCCCCGTGCTCATCCTCATGATTCTCGTCGTCGTCGCCAGTGGCGCGATCCTGTGCGCGCAGTCGGCGATCAACGGCCGGCTTGGCGCCCACGTCGGCGTGCTCGAAAGCGCCTGGCTCACCTTCACGCTCGGCGCCTTGCTGAGCTTCCTGTACGCCTTCTTCTTCGAGCCGCATCACGACCTGACCCTGTTCACCGCCCCACGCTGGCAGGTCACCGGCGCATTTTTCGGCGTCGTTTACATGCTGGTCATCGTCTTCGCGATGCCGCGGGTGGGCACGGCAGCGGCGACGGTGTCGGTGATCAGCGGCCAGCTGCTGATGAGCCTGCTGATCGATAACTTTGGTTGGCTGAGCAATCCGGTCATTCCGCTGGGCGGTGCGCGCTACGCCGCGATGGCCCTGCTCGCGTTCGCCCTGTTCCTGATCTACCGCAGCAACACGCGGCAGGCGGGCAGGGAAGGGACGCCCTAGACCCGCGCGGGCCGGGCTGGACGCCGCCCGATCACCGCCACTTCACGCGCTTTGGATACCCTTTCCCGGCATTTTGCACACGGGGCGCTATAGCGCCTCGACGTTTTTTTCACCCGCCTGCGAAAGAAAGGTATCGCATGACCGACCAGGTCTCCCTCAAGGACCAAGGGGCCCATAAGGCGCCCTCGCTGCAAAAGACGCCCACCGGCATTTCCGGGCTGGACGCACTGACCTTCGGTGGCCTGCCGGAAGGCCGCCCGACGCTGATGTGCGGCGCCGCCGGCTGCGGCAAGACGCTCTTCGGCATCACCTTCCTAGTCAAAGGCATCGAAACGTACGGCGAGCCGGGCGTCTTCATGAGCTTCGAGGAGCGCCAGGAAGAACTTTCCACCAACGTCGCGTCACTGGGTTTCGATCTCGACGCGCTGGTCGAGCAGAAGAAGCTGGTCGTGGACTACGTGCGCCTGGAGCGCGGGGAGATCGAGCAGGCCGGCGACTACGACCTGGAGGGCCTGTTCGTGCGCCTGGGTCATGCCATCGACACGATCGGCGCGAAGCGCGTCGTGCTCGACACGGTCGAAGCCCTGTTCGCCGGACTCGAAGACTCGGCCACGCTCCGTTCGGAACTGCGGCGCCTCTTCGCCTTCCTGAAKGCCAAGGGCGTCACGGCGATTGTGACGGCCGAGCGCGGCGAAGGTCAGCTCACGCGCTACGGTATCGAGGAATACGTGTCCGACTGCGTGATCCTGCTGGATAACCGCGTGATCGACCAGGTGACCACGCGCCGCCTGCGCGTGGTCAAGTATCGCGGCTCGTCGCACGGCACCAATGAATATCCCTTCCTGATCGACGAGCAGGGCGTCACCGTACTGCCGATCACCTCGGCCGGACTCGCGCACGAGGTCTCGCAGGAAGTGGTCTCCGCCGGTGTCCCGGGCCTGGATGCCATGCTGGGCCTCCACGGTTACTACCGTGGCTCGAGCGTGCTCGTGTCCGGCTCGGCGGGTACCGGCAAGTCGACGCTCGCCGCGTCGTTCGTCGACGCCGCCTGCGCGCGCGGCGAACGCTGCCTGTATTTCGCTTTCGAGGAATCCGCCGCGCAGGTGACGCGCAACATGGGTTCGGTGGGCATCGATCTGCAACGTCACCGGGATGCCGGGCTGCTGAAGATCGAAGCGGCTCGCCCGAGCCTTTACGGTTTCGAGATGCATCTGGCGCGCATGCACCGGGACATCGACACGTTCGACCCGGCGGTCATCGTGGTCGATCCCATCTCGGCCTTCCGTGGACCGATGGTCGAGGTCAACGCCACGCTGCTGCGGCTGGCCGATATCTGCAAGAGCCGGGGCATCACTGCGCTCTTCACCTCGCTTTCGTCGTCGGGTGACTCCATGAGCGACAGCGAACGAAATGTCTCGTCGCTGATGGACATCTGGATCGCCCTGTCCGACGTGGAGTCCAATGGCGAGCGCAATCGCGTGTTGTCCCTGCTCAAAGCCCGCGGCATGAACCACTCCAAACAGCTGCGCGAATACCGGTTGACCGACGAGGGCATCGAGATGGCGCCCATTTACGTTGGGCCCGAAGGCGTGCTTACCGGTACGGCACGCGTGGCCCAGGAGGCTCGCGAGCGCGAAGCCGAGCAGGCCAGGCAGGACGCTGTCGCGAGCCGCCGTCGCGTACTCGAACGCCGGCGACTCACCGTCGAGCGCCAGATTGCCGAGCTTCAGGCCGAGCTGGAAAGCGAAGAAGCCGAGGTCAGCCGCATGAGCGAGCAGGACGAGGTCCATGCGACCAACCGCGACGCCAACCGCTCCATGATGTCCACCCTGCGAGGTGACCTATGACCGTCGCTGAAGACATTCCTGTGTTCGACGACGAACAGCCAGGCGACGACGGCCAGGTCCACCTGCGGCTTTACGTGGCCGGGCAAACCCCGAAATCGCTGGCTGCCATCGCCAACCTCAAGCGCCTGTGCGAGGAACATCTCGCCGGCCGCTACACGATCGAGGTGGTCGATCTGCAGGTTACCCCGCAGCTGGCGGCCGGCGACCAGATCGTCGCCGTGCCCACGCTGATCAGGCGGCTGCCGCCACCGTTGCGAAGAGTCATCGGCGACTTGTCCAATGCGGAGCGCGTGCTGGTCGGTCTGGACATGCGTCCTCGGCTATCCAGCACATGACGGCGACGCCTCCCGAGTCCACGCCGCCTTCCGTCGATTCGCCGCACTACCAGCTGCGGCTGTTCATCACTGGATCCACGCCGCGCTCGACACGCGCGATCGAGAACCTGCGCAAGATCTGCGAGGAAAAGCTCGACGGCCGCTACGAACTCGAGGTGATCGACGTGTACGAGCGTCCGGAAACCACGCGGGACCTGCAGATCGTCGCTACGCCGACCCTGGTCAAGGTGCTACCCGAGCCGCTGCGCCGGATCATCGGCGACCTGTCCGATGAGCTCAAGGTGCTGGCCGGTCTCGACCTCGCTCCGCGGCCACCGCAACAGGATTGATCGTGCGCGCTGATGATCATGCTGAAGAAGACCTCCCCAGCCGCGAGCTTCTCGAGCGGCTGCGTGAGGCGGAAGAAACCCTGGATGCCATCCGCCGGGGCGAGGTGGACGCCGTGGTCGTCCATCATCCGGACGGCCCAAGCATCTACACGCTGGAGAGCGCCGACCGGCCATACCGCGTGCTGGTCGAACACATGCAGGAAGGCGCCGTCACCCTGACCGGTGAGGGCGTGGTGCTCTACTGCAACCAGCGCTTCGCCGCCTTGCTCGGACTGACGCGTGAATCGATGATCGGGCGTTCCGTGGTGCCCTATCTGGAACGCGCTGACGCACTGGTGATGGCCGCCTTGTTGTCGCCGGGCGCCGATGCGGGCAGGGCGGCGGAAGTCACCTTGCATCGCGTCGATGGCCAGTCCATTCCCGTCACGTTGTCTGCGGTGGACCTGCCGTTTGAACCCGGCATGCCGCGGCTCATCTGCATCATTGCGACAGACCTGACCCACGCGCGTCAGCGCAGCCACGAACTGGCCGCGACCAACGCGCAGCTCGCCGGCGAAATGGCCGAGCGTCGCAGTGCGGAAGATCGTCTGGCCGTGGCGCTCGAAGCCGCCGGCATGGGTAGCTGGGACATCGACCTGGTGTTGGGAGCGGTGACTATCTCGCGTCAGGCCGAGGGGATCCTGGGTCTGGAGGACATCGGTTCCACCGCACGAACCCTCGATTCGCTGGCGCTGCCGTTCCTGGCGAACGAGCAGCCCGAGGTGCGTGCCGCTTTCGAACAGGCGATGACGACGGGACTGCTGGATTTCGAGCGTCGAGTCCGTCCTGCGGTGGAAGGTGGTGCGCATCGTTGGGTGCACGTCATCGGCCGCACCTATCAGCGAGATGGCGTGCCGTCACGGCTGGTCGGCGTGGTCAGCGACGTGACCGAACGCCGTCTGATGGAAACCCAGCTGCGCCAAGCGCAGAAGATGGAAGCGGTCGGCCAGCTCACCGGCGGCATCGCCCACGACTTCAACAATTTGCTGATGGTCATCGGCGGCAGCCTCGACGTGCTTGAAAGCGCGTTGCCCGAAGACAATCCCAAGGCGCAACGTTTCTTCGCCGCAGCGAAGTCCGGTGTGGAGCGCGGCGCGAGTCTCAACCAGCAGTTGCTGGCGTTCTCGCGTCGACAGGACCTGCAGGCACAGCCGGTGTGTGTCGACGATCTGTTACGTGGCTTTGCCACGCTGCTCAGCCGCGCGCTGGGTGAAACGGTGTCCCTGGAGCTGCCGCAACCAGCCCGGCGCTGGTACTGCCGCAGCGATCCACACCAGTTGGAAACCGCGATCCTCAACCTGGCAATCAACGCGCGCGATGCCATGCCGCACGGCGGCCGCCTCACGATCCTTACCTCGCTTACGACCCTGACGCCACGCGAAGCTCTGGCGATGGCCGCCGAGCCCGGCAGTTACGTGGTGATTCGCGTGCGTGACAGCGGCACCGGCATGACGCCCGAAACGGCGGCGCGCATCTTCGATCCGTTCTTTACCACCAAGGCGATGGGCAAGGGCACGGGGCTGGGACTCARCCAGGTCTACGGCTTCGTGCGCCAGTCCGGCGGTTTCGTGAGCGTCACGAGCGAACTGGGGCAGGGCACGACCATCGACCTGTGCCTGCCGCACACGGACGAGGTCGCTTCCGCCGCACCAAGTGCACCGGCCGCCCCAGCCGCCGGTGACGGCCGCGTCCTGGTCGTCGACGACGATATCAACGTGCGCGAGGTCTCCGTCGCCATGCTCAGCGCGCTCGGCTATGTGACGCTGGAAGCGGGAGACGCCGCCCAGGCGCTGGCGATCCTGGCTAAGCGCAACGACATCGACATGGTCTTCAGCGACGTCATCATGCCCGGCGAAATCAACGGCCTCGATCTCGCCCGCCAAATCCGCGAGACCTATCCCAACGTCGCAGTCGTCCTAGCCTCCGGCTACACCGCCCAGCTCCAGGGCGACAAAGGCGCCCCCGCCGACGTGGAAGTCCTGCGCAAACCCTATTCCCGCGCCGCCCTAGCCACCGCCCTAACCCAAGCCAAAGCCCCCAAAACCCACCCGTAACCCGCTCCTGGTAGGAGCCGATTCATCGGCGAAGCTCCTATGCCTCCTGTGGGAGCCGATTCATCGGCGAAGCTCTCCTAAACGCCCCCGCCACCCACCCTTCACCCCAAACATCGCCTCATGGACCTCCGGACACCAGGAGCGCCCCATGACCCACGACCGCCAAGACGTAAACCACCCCGACCACGGCCAACCCTCCCACGCGGAAACCGACGCGGAGAAGAAAGCCCGCAAGGACAAAGCCAGCGAGAACCAAGATCAGGCGCTGGAAGAGACGTTCCCGGCAAGCGATCCAGTGTCGCCGTTCGTTCCGGCTAAGGCGCCTGAATGACGTGGGCCGACGTCGAACGGGTCAAAAGGCCCGTTCGGCTTCAATGACGATGTCAGGAGCTATTGCGCTTAGGACAGGGCCGAGTCGTCTAAGCGATGGCGACTCAGGTCCGCCCCGCATCCGGATGACTTCGAAATCGACGCTGTTGGCGTTCGGTAACATCCTGACGCAAACGATATAACCACGCCTTGCCAGCATCTCGAACGCTTGAAGTGGTCCGACGAAATCTTGTTCCGGTAGCGTCATATCGGCGACGTCTGCCTCAAGCACGCGCGTGAGCGCTTCTTCGAGGTCGCTGGAATCCATGCTCGAAAACATCGACGTCTTTCGTTGGCCAGTTCACCACCGTCTAGACCTTGYCGCATCCCTGACGCTTCTCGATTAGGAGAGGTGAAGGGGAAGGTGACGAGGTTCATCGAGGGATGAGTGCGACCTTGCCGTCTACAGGAGCATTTTCGAGATCTAGTCCCGTAGCACTGCAAAGGCCAAGACGAATTGAGTCTCCACTGCGCACGTCGGCGCGAAAAACACCTTGGAGATGTACATGTTTTCCGTTGTAGTCCTTTTCCCGCTCATCTAGCGCTTCCCCGTTAATGACGGAGAGGCAAGTCGCTCCCTTTCGCCACATTGTGTAATCGCGTGGCTGAGCGACGATGTACCGCTTTTCATCGTCGATGACGATCCAACCAGAAACTGTGACTCGCAACCCATCAAACTTTTCGGGCGACGAGTTCAACTGTTGGATAGTGACCTGCTGCGGGCTCACCGAGCCAAGCAGAAAGACGGCAAGGGCAGCGACATTAGTCATGCTTTCACCTAGTGGTTGAGGAACTGTTCCTGTTGGTCATTCAGGCTCTTCTGAAGGTCGATCTGCTCGGTATGAGTCATCTTTCCGTCCAACATTCTCACCTGAAGTCTGCCGTCCACAAGTTCCCACGCGGCGAGACGACCGCTGCTCCCAATGTCGCCGTCGTCCTGGCCTCCGGCTACCGCCCAGCTTCAGGGCGACAAAGGCGACGCCGCCAAGTGTCCGTTCGTGCCGGCTAAGGGGCCTGAATGACGCGGGCTGACGTCGAACGGGTCAAATTGCCCGGTCGGCTTCCGCGATGATCTCGGGAGCTATCGCACTCAGGACTGGGCCGCGCCGCCGCACCACTCCAGACGTAGGTCCACCTTTCGTCGAGATGACGTCGAAATCAACACCAACCGTATTCGGCAAAAGCTCGACTAGAACGATATAGCCGCGCCTTGCCAGCAACTCGAATGCTTGAAGCGGACCGACGAAATCTTGTTC